>CAMBLS010000198.1 GCA_945868485.1 uncultured Lachnospiraceae bacterium
GTATATCGAAGCATAAAATCAGCTGATATTTATGTTTCGACATCTTCTTACGAGTGTTTGCCTATCGGAGTAATGGAAGCAATGGGCTGCGGAACAGTTTGCCTTGTAACAAATATTGAACAACATGAAGAGATTGCAAAAAAATGTAATTCTCTTATGACCTTACCTTCAGATGTGTTTATATGGGTGGAAAAAATCAAAGAGTTGCAAAGTCTTAGCAAAGAGTGTTTATGTGCTATAGGAGAACAAAATAAAAAAGAAGTATTTGATAATTTCTCTCTTGCACGGATGCATGGAAATTATAATAAGTTATATTATAAATGATTTTGAAGTTCTATGGAAATCAAAGATATATTCAATAGTTATATACCGGAACGATTATTAATATCCTTAAAACAATTTCAAACGCTATTTACCTTGGTTTTATAAAGATTATGTCAAGGATTAAAGCCGAATATGAAACTGAATAAACTACAGTAGTTTTACCATACCTTTGGGAAAACAGAGAATATATTAAGACAGCTTGGTATGGAAAAGAGCCAAGTTATGCACAATTTGAGGGTCGAAAAGCGAGGATACTCGAGAAATACGATGAATACTTGACATTGAAGTATGGAGATTATATGACTCCAAAGGTTTGGCAAGATAAAGGAGAATATAAACATTTAGCAAATTAATAGAATGAGAAATGGTTTAGTTACGGTATTAGATTCTCTCCATATACTACCATGCTGTGTAATGAATTTATATTGTATAGAGAAAGGAATTACGTGAATGAAGAACAAGTAGTTCTTTAAACAGGCAGTGAGGTTTTGTTAAAGGATGAGGATATCCCCAAGAAGATAAAGATATATAAAGTGGGTAAAAACACTTTTAATTATATAACAATATTCGCAAATCCTAAGTAGTATTAATATGACTTACAAAGAAATATATGACATTGCAATGCCGGAAAAAAAACGGAAAGAGGAACACTGGAATTTGTGGGTTACTATTGCTGTAAGACCGCTATCAATTCTTTTAACAGTTCCACTTACAAACACAAAAGTAAAACCAACTACAATCACAAAGTGGTCAGTACTTGCAAATTTAATTGGATTCTTTTTGGTGGCTTTTGCCCAGAACATGACTATGAGTATTATTGGTTGGCTTTTCTTCTTTATATGGGCAATATTAGATGGTGTAGATGGTAATCTGGCAAGAAGTACAAATCAATGTTCTCCAATGGGTGATTTATGGGACACTATGGGTGGATATGTAGCAATGGTACTTATATACTTTTCTGCTGGCATTGCAGCTTATTTTGACAAGAGTCTATTTATGTTATATGAAAATCACTGGTCTCTGATACTTGGTGGTGCCACTGCTGTCATGTCGATATTTCCTCGTCTTGTTATGCATAAAAAGAAATCTTCTAATATGGAAGATAACTCAGTTAAGGCTATTTCAGACAAACAGAATTTCAGCATTTCAAAAATTGCTGCTATGAATCTTGTATCTCCTTCTGGTTTTATGCAGGTATTATTCATAATAGCAATACTTTTTCATATACTAGATATTTTTACGATGGTCTATTTTATTGTAAATCTAGGTATTATGACCATGAGTCTCAGAAGCCTGTTAAAAGAATAGATTATGAAGAAAGTAATAACATACGGCACATACGATCTTTTACATCAGGGCCATATCAATCTCCTACGTCGTGCAAAAGAACTTGGAGATTATCTCATAGTAGGTGTAACAAGCGATTCTTTTGACCGTGGTAGAGGTAAACTCAATGTGCGCAACAATGTATTAGAGCGTGTTGAGTCGGTTAAAGCAACAGGTTATGCTGACGAAATAATCATTGAGGATTACCTCGGACAGAAGATTGATGACATTCAGAAATATAATGTAGATATCTTTGCCATAGGTTCGGATTGGGAAGGACAATTTGACTATCTGAATGAGTATTGCAAGGTTGTATATCTTCCACGTACAAAAGGAGTATCTTCTACGATGTTGAGAGCTGAGAGTCAAGAGGTCTATAAGGTTGGTATAGTAGGTTCTGGTCGTATAGCAAACCGCTTTGTCCCTGAAACGAAAGTGGTAAATGGAGTTGAGGTTGTTTCTGTCTTTGATCCAGATAAGGAAAATGCAATAGTTTTCTCGAATACACATGCTTTGAAGGCACACTCTGACAATTATGATGCTTTTCTCGGAGAAGTAGATGCTGTTTATATTGCATCACCACACCTCACCCACTATGACTATATCAAAAAATCATTGGAGGCCGGAAAGCATGTCCTTTGTGAGATCCCTTTTGTGCTTTCAGGAACCCAAGCAAAGAATCTATTTGATTATGCTGAGACTCATGATCTCGTTCTGCTTGAAGCAAGCAAGACCGCTTTTTGTCCGGCATTTTGCCATATCACAACATTAGTTAAGAGCGGCATTATTGGTGAGGTAATAGATGTAAAGGCTTCACTATCAAAGATGGTAAAGGGGGATACTCGTGAGTTAGATGTCACACAGGCTGGTGGAGCAATGAACGAACATGCTCCACTTACTCTGATGTCCATTATCAAACTTTTAGGGAAAGACTATTCAAAGGTTGATTTTTATTCCAAAGTCGAGAATGGAGTGGACGTTTATACCAAGGCAAACATCTGTTACCCTCATGCTACTGCCTCTATTACATTGGGTATTGGGGTGAAGACAGAAGGGAACTTAATAATATCTGGGACCAAAGGATATATCTATGTGCCAGCTCCTTGGTGGCTGACTGACTATTTCGAGATTCGTTACGAAGATCAGACTAAGAACAAAAAATATTTCTATTGTTATGATGGAGACGGTCTTCGCTACGAAATACAAGAGTTTATTTCTATGATAGCCAACCATCGAAGAAGTTGCTATAAACTGAGAAGACGCGAGAGTATAGCTATAGCAAATATTATCGAAATGTATAACAATAAGGAAAACGTAACAATATTATGATGAAAAGAATTCTTGTAGTTGGGGGTGCCAATGGAATTGGACTTGCTATTGCTACTGAAATGGCCAAGAAAAAAGAGTGCGAGAAAGTTTATATTGTAGATAAGGCGATATTAGAACAAGAATATATTCACCCTAAGTTTGAAACATATCAATTTGATTTGTTATCTGAAGATTATTCCTTCTTTGATCGATTTACAGATATAGACTCTTTGATGATAACGGCGGGATTTGGAATACTCTCTTTATTCAAAGATGTTCCAGAATCATATATAGCAAATTCGTTTAGAGTGAACTCAATTGCCCCTATTCGCATTATCCATCACTTTATGAATGAACTTTTAAGAGAAGAACATTTCTATTGTGGGGTGATGGTAAGCATTGCAGGCTTTATGTCATCTCCATTCTTTGCCGTTTATGGAGCAACAAAGGCTGCACTTAAAATATTCATTGAAAGCGTCAATGTAGAACTTGAAAAGAATGGAAGCAAAAATAGAATCCTAAATGTATCTCCAGGGTCTATCAAGGGAACAAGTTTCAATAATGGGAAGACAGATTTGTCCTTAACAGAGGCTCTTGCTTCTGAAATTATTAATCATCTTGAAGCAAAAGACGATTTATTTATTCCTCAGTATGATGAAATCTTCAAACAGGTGCTCGCACGTTACCAAGATGATTTCAGAGAAGAAGGAAGACATAGTTATGATTACAAATTAAGGAGTGGTAGGGTATAATTACTAGGCGGCAGTTCTCAATATTGGCATATTGTCCTTCTTCAAGTATTTCATTAAGGAAGAAAATCACTATAATAAAGGTGCAAAGCAATATACCGAAACGATTATTTCTGGGCTAAAGCACTAACCTCAGACAACAATGAATAAGCATTTAGTCAATAACAAGAACGAAATCCTTGACATTAAGCCTGAATATGACCCGGCCATTCCCGGACAAGAGATGGCGAAGGTTATCCGAAATAAAGAGGTGGCGTATGTACCTAATGCAAGCGATTTCTCGTTGTGTGCGCTAAGAATATGGGACGATTGTGCACAAAAGAAATGCTTGAAGCCGGATACCTATTTCTTCAACGACCAACTGATGCTGTCAGAGGAAGGTTCTATTGTAATCAATCCACATTCAAAGATCCCAACGGATTTCTTTGGCAAGAATATCAGTATTCAAGCCATTGTGGGTCAGAACGGAAGCGGTAAGTCTTCTATACTCGAACTAATATATAGACTAATAAACAACTTTAGCTTTATGCTTGAGCTCGGGATGCACCGTAACGATGCTTCCACCAAGCTTTGCTATGTCAAGGGATTGCATCTTGAACTATTCTTTTTGCTCGACAATCGTATAGGCTCATTGAAAGCGGATGGCGACCTGATGCGTTTTCAGTATGATGCCTACGAACAGGCTCTGGAATTTAGGAAGATTGAGCAGGCCGGATATGAGAGGGTAAATGCGGATGTGCTTGATGTGAAGAATTATGTGGTTGAGCTGGCTACCATTTTGGCTCCCGTGGCAAGAATGGCTGAGGTGGCTCGACGGTTCTTCTACACGATTGTTACCAACTACTCTATGCAGTCATATATTGACAACGACTATGCAAAGGAAAAGACATATGTGGAATGGCAGCCCGAATTGGAAGAAGGAAAAGGCGGAGAGAAGCGAGTTTCGCGAAAAGTGGTGGAACGAGATGAAGGGGATGTATGGATTAACAGTATATTCCATAAAAACGATGGTTACAGAACTCCTATAGTATTGAATCCTTTCAGAAGTGATGGTGT
>CAMBLS010000199.1 GCA_945868485.1 uncultured Lachnospiraceae bacterium
CTGAAAATCCTCGTGTCACTGGTTCGATTCCGGTTCTGGGCATTTTTTAATTCCTGAATTTCTTTGAACACCATGGAAATTCAGGAATTTTTTATTATATAAAATTTCTGAATTTAAAAAATATTAATTCTACGATTCTAAGTAGGAATACAGACAAAATTCTGTGACAGCATATCAAAAGATATAAATAAATTCCCTTTTCTCCGGCAATAATACAATCAGATAGTATTAACCTTAGAACAATCACATCAGCTATGAAAAATAATTTCCTTGACATTTGTAGATTTCCAGAAATAGGAAGGGAGCAAAAAATGAATGAACGAGTAGAAAAGTTAAAAGGTCAATTGATTGTATCATGCCAGGCATTGCCAAATGAACCCTTACATTCTTCGTTTATCATGGGAAGAATGGCTTTGGCTGCCAAGATAGGCGGTGCGTGCGGTATACGCGCAAATACAAAGGAAGATATTAAAGAGGTTCAGTCTCAGACGGATCTGCCAATTATAGGGATTGTAAAACGAGATTACAAGGACAGCAAGATTTATATTACACCAACAATGAAAGAAGTAGATGAGTTGATAGAGGTTAATCCGGAAATCATTGCTATGGATGCAACATTTTCTGAGAGGCCGGGTCATAAGACACTTGATGATTTTTTCTATGAAGTTAAGACTAAATATCCGTATCAGCTATGGATGGCAGATTGTTCTACTGTAGATGAAGCACTTCATGCCGATGAATTGGGATTTGACTTTATAGGGACAACAATGGTTGGTTACACAGAACAAAGCAGAGGTGACAGGATCGAGGAGAATGACTTTGATATTTTAAGAAAAATTATTGCCAAAGCAAAACACAGAGTTATTGCTGAGGGAAATATCAATACGCCGGAAAAAGCGAGACGTGTAATTGAATTGGGAGCATTTAGCGTAGTAGTAGGATCTATAATTACCAGACCACAGTTAATTACAAAATCATTTGTGGAAGCATTGAATGGATTTAAGTATTAATGAAATTCAAGGATAAAGTTTTATTTACGAATGACGAAAAAGGATGATTATTTTACATTATACAAAAAAATTAAAAATAAAAAGAAGAGGAGAAACGACATGGAAAAACATGACAAGTACAAAGGTGTCATTCCTGCTTTTTATGCGTGTTATGATGCAGAAGGAGAGATCAGCCCAAAAGGAGTACAGGCATTAACTAGATACTTTGTGAAGAAAGGAGTAAAAGGTGTATATGTAAATGGTTCTTCCGGAGAGTGTATTTATCAGAGCATGGAGGAAAGAAAAATTGTTTTGGAAAATGTTATGAAATCAACAGAAGGAAAACTCACTGTGATTGCACATGTTGCCTGCAATAATACTAAAGACAGTATGGAGCTTGCAGAACACGCAGAAAGTCTTGGTGTTGATGCAATTGCAGCAATTCCACCAATTTATTTTCATCTGCCGGAATATGCAATCGCACAATACTGGAATGATATCAGTTCAGCTGCACCAAATACAGATTTTGTAATTTACAATATTCCGCAGCTTGCAGGTGTTGCACTGACACAGAGCCTGTTTGATGAAATGAGAAAGAATCCAAAAGTCATTGGTGTTAAGAATTCTTCTATGCCGGTTCTGGATATTCAGATGTTCAAACAGGCTGCTGGAGAGGATTATATAATCTTCAATGGTCCGGATGAGCAGTTTATGAGCGGACGTGTTATTGGTGCAGAAGGTGGAATCGGTGGAACGTATGGTGTTATGCCGGAGTTATTTCTAAAGCTTGACGAACTTATAAAAGCCGAAGAAATGAATGATGCAAGAAAACTTCAATATGCGATCAATGCAATTATTTATAAAATGTGTTCCGCGCATGGAAATATGTACGGTGTTATTAAAGCAATCCTTAAAATTAATGAAAATCTGGAGCTGGGAGGAGTGCGGAAACCTCTGACATCTCTGATCGACAGTGATATGTCAATTGTAGAAGAAGCAGCTCAGATGATTTGTGATGCGAAAGAAAAATTATTTAATTATTCACTAAGATAAGCTTTTTATGGGAGGAAAACATGCAGGGCTTTACAATTGTTGATTTAATTATCTTAATCGTATATCTGGTAGCAGTATTGTTTGCCGGTCTTCACTTCGCAAAAAACGAAATGAAAGGAAAAGAATATTTTAAAGGTGACGGAACAATTCCGTGGTGGGTAACTTCCGTATCTATTTTTGCAACCCTGTTAAGTCCGATTTCATTTCTGTCACTTGCGGGTAATTCATATGCGGGAACATGGATCATGTGGTTTGCACAGATTGGCATGCTTCTTGCCATTCCGGTTACCATCAGATTTTTTCTTCCAATCTACAGTAAGCTGGATATTGACACTGCTTATCACTATCTGGAACTGAGATTCGGAAGTAAAGGATTACGTGTCCTCGGAGCAGTGATGTTTATCATTTATCAAATAGGACGTATGTCCATTATTATGTATCTGCCATGTATGATACTTGGAAGCCTGACCGGAATTAATGTGAACTTACTGATTATTATAATGGGGGTAATCGCAATAATTTATTCTTATACAGGAGGATTAAAATCCGTACTGTGGACAGACTTTATTCAAGGATCGGTGTTACTGGTCGGTGTTACATTTTCATTGTTTTTCCTACTTGCACATCTTGATGGAGGAATTGGTGCGATCTTCAATGCGTTTGCAACGGAACATAAGTTCCTTGCGGTTGATCAGCCGGTCTTCAATCCTAATATTTTAAAAGACAGTGTATTTATTATGATTGTAGGTGCAGGATTTAATACTATGGGCTCATACGTATCCAGCCAGGATATAGTACAACGTTTTACAACGACGACAGATGGCAAGAAATTGAAGAAGATGATGCTGACTAATGGTGCATTATCTATTTTTATCGCAACTGTATTTTATTTAATCGGCACTGGATTATATGTATTCTATCAACAGAATGTACTTCCGCCGGCAGCGGCACAGGATCAGATTTTTGCATCCTACATTGCATTTGAACTGCCGATGGGGATTACCGGACTTCTTTTGGCAGCAATCTACGCGGCAGCTCAATCTACTCTTTCTACAGGTCTGAACTCCGTTGCATCCAGCTGGACACTGGATATTCAGGCACGTCTGTCGAAAGAAAATTTAAGTTTTGAAAAGCAGACAAAGATTGGTCAGTATGTATCTTTGATTGTTGGTTTTTTTTCAATTGCAGTTGCTATTGTATTGGCAAATAGTGGCGTCAAATCTGCATATGAATGGTTCAATGGGTTCATGGGACTGGTACTTGGCATCCTCATAGGTTCTTTTATATTGGGCGCATTTACAAAGACTGCAAATACATTTGGCACTGCACTTGCTTTTATAACAGCATCTGCAGTAATGGTTTACATTAAATACTTTGTACCGTCTACAAGTGTTACAATCTGGTCTTATTCAATTATTTCAATTGCAGTATCACTGGCAGTTGGAGTCCCTTCAAGCTATATCTGGAGGAAAATAAAAGGTGACACATCTGTGCCGGCTCTGAATACAACCATCTATAAAAACTAAACTGTTATGTAAGGGGAGAAAATGAAATGATATTCGGCAGTATTAAACATCTTGAAGAGTATCTGTTTTTGGAGGAACGGATAAAAGAATGTTTTGAATATGTAAAAAGTAATGAACTGGTTTCTTATGAAATAGGACGCTATGAGATTGACGGAGAAAGATTCTTTGTAAATATCGTTGAATATACGACAACAAATCCTGAAGAACGTTTCTGGGAGGCTCATAGAAAATATCTGGATGTGCATGTCATGCTTGAAGGCACAGAGCAAATAGATATGAATTTTATTCAAAATATGGATGTGAAAGAGTTTATAGAAAAAGATGATTTTCTTCCGATGGATGGTGATAAAAACAGTTCAGTAATACTAAGAGATGGAGATTTTCTGATCTGTTATCCAAGTGACGGACACCGTACGGCAGTAGCGGCAGCCGGACCGGAGAAAATTAAAAAAGCGATTTTTAAAGTGCATATATAGTTACAGTAATACTAAAAATAAAAGGCAAACCAGAATAAATATTCCGGGTTGCCTTTCTCTATAACGTAGAACAGTCAGAGAGCAAAATTCAAAAGCGATATTAAATATATGGAAAAGCAGGGGTATATCAATGAAAGAATATGTAAGCATAGACATAGGCGGAACGGCAATAAAGTATGGGGTGATCCGAGATGATGGAGAGATTTTATGCCGCTGTGAGAAGAAGACGGAAGCCTGCAAAGGCGGTCCGTCAATACTTGAAAAAACAGTGGATATTGCCGGAAAACTGATCCGGACATATGATATCTGCGGAATCTGTATTTCGACAGCGGGAATGGTAGATACTGAAAAAGGAGAAATCTTTTATTCAGCTCCACTGATTCCTGATTATGCAGGAACAAAATTTAAGGAAACGATGGAAAAAACGTTCGGGATTCCATGTGAAGTAGAAAATGATGTAAATTGTGCCGGGCTTGCAGAATATATGTCAGGAGCATCTATGGGAAGCAGTGTTGCGTTGATGCTGACTGTAGGAACGGGAATTGGCGGATGTATTATTATAAATGGAAAAGTATACCACGGATTCAGCAACAGCGCATGTGAAGTCGGGTATATGCATATGGACGGAAGTGATTTTC
>CAMBLS010000200.1 GCA_945868485.1 uncultured Lachnospiraceae bacterium
GAAACCTATCGAAAGGCTGAAAATGGTAGGGTTGTGGCTACACTTTTGATATAGGGGTAGGTTGTGAATACACTATTGTTAAAGGGGTAGGTTGTAGAAACACTATGGTTAAAGGCATAGGTTGTGGAAACACTATGGATAAAACTATAACGGCGGCTTTTCAATGCTTATCGGCTATAATGTATAAGTACAAACAGCCAGTTTGCTTGTATCTGAATACCCTATGCTCTTGAGTCCAGCTTTTTCTATGTCAAGACGTCCACCACCGATACCAGAGCATAAATCTAAAAAAGTCTTAATTTTCATTGTCTCAATCCTTTATTGTTTCCATGATGTCTTCTAACCTACAATCCATAGCTTCGCAGATTTTGAGAAGAACATCTGTTGTGATGTTGGCACCTTTACCGAGTTTGGCAATGGAAGCTGCACTAATTCCGGCAGCCTCCTTAAGGTCATTTCTGTTCATTTCTTTGTCTATTAACATTTTCCATAATTTATTGTAACTGATTCGCATAATCAACCTCCTTGCTTTACAACCAAAAATCAAAAGATTCTTCTTGCTGTTTTTCTGTGAGATAGTTTTTCAAGAGTTCTACATCTTTACTGATATCTCGTGGTCTGATTCGATTGATAACCTTTTCTTCAACCTCTGGAGTCCAGTAGATTTTCAATCTTTCCCTGGCTCTCGTGATAGCAGTGTAGAAGATATTGTGTGTCACAAGTTCCTCAACTTCGTCGGTAATAACTATCTTTACAGAGTCGTATTCAAGACCTTGCGCTTTATGAATGGATACTGCGTAAGCAATCTGGAATGGTACAACAGTGAGTGAAATACTTTCATCTCCATCTTCATCAGCACTCTTTAATTTGTGTACGCAAAATCTGACTAACGATTTTTCTTCGCTTTCCCAACATTCAAGTAGTTCGAGATTAATACGCCAGAGATCACTTTCATCCACCACCTTGGGTATCTCAACATCAAACTGAATGCGTTCTTCATGAGTATCTGGATTTAGGATTTCAATTCCTTTTATGATTCCCTTCATGTTGTTGTGTATGATAGGGAAGAACCTATCTGAATCAAGGAAGAGAATCGGATCTCCGACTTTGTATTGTTGAATGTCCCATTGAACTGCAGGGTTAGGATTACTTTCCTGTAAGAATCGATTGATGTTGTTAATTCCGTATAAACCGTCATAATTCAGACAGAGGATAGCCTCGCCAGGGTCAAGTGAAGAGAGTAGGGTTTCATCCACTTTTAAGGAATAACTTTCTCGCTCGATGACTTCCTTTGCAGTATCATCCATTTGTCTAACCTTATCCCATAGTTCAAGTAGTCGTTCATCCTTGGTTCGATGAGGCTGGGTAAGTTCAAATACAGCACTTTCTGGTAAAAATGATTTTAGTACCGAGAACCAGTTTCCAAACTGAATAGCATCAATCTGATAAGTATCTCCAACTAGTAAAAGCATTTCAAATTTTGCCTTATGAAGAACCTCGACCATATCTTTATTGCTTACGGTACTACACTCATCGATAACCAATAATTTATATTCAGTAGAAAAGCCTTGTCGCTTAAAACTTTCAATTGTTGAAAAAGTAGTATTTTCAGCATCAATCTTTCGCATCAGGTTCTCTTTGGCTGGATTTGTTTGTGTAAGGTATAATTTAGCTTCGTCTTTCAAGTAGTGAGAAACATGATTTATTAGTGTGGATTTACCTACACCTGCAGAACCATATATCACACCAACTTTTGATTCCGAAAATATACGGGTGATGATGTCTTTCTTTTCATCGCAGTCAATTTCGTAATCATCGAACAGCAGCCAAAATTCAACATCGGCACTGTAGTTCTCGATACCTGCTTCTGCTAACTCTTGTAATCTCTCAATTACTTTGCAGGTATCAAGTTTGTAATCGTTTATAAATACTTGATTGTGTTCAAGCATCAAATCACTTTCAGGTCTGTGTCCCGAATAAAGGCTATCGTTATACTGTTCGATAAGTCTTGGGTAATCAGGGAAATTACCTAGTTCATCAACATCAGTAAAGAGCTGTCCTCTACCTTCAGTGTTATTTCTTATAAATCTTGCGAACAATTCCGGGCGTTTGTCTTTACATGGAATACAATCAAAAACGGCACTTAATTTTGGATTATGACCAACAGGAGATCTGTTAAATGGTAAAGAATCAAACTGCCTGCAACCGTTTGATAAGTACAAATTTGAAAGGTGGCTGTTTCCGGCGTGTATCCATTCTTCATAGTATTTGCTATAGTATCCGTCCGAATATTGGCCTTTAATAATAACGTTGTTCATGTTGTAAAGCAGATATCGTAGCACGTTTTTACCATTTTGGCCTTTTCGTATAAGCTTTCTACATTCATCTAAAATTGGAATAAACACCGTAGATTTAAGGTTGTTTTTCCATTCGAGAGTAATCCTATCATAGGCGTTATCTGGGAAGTCCATCAGAGCAGTCAAGGTGTACCTTGTTCTAGTAAGGAACTCGCAGATTAGGCGTTGCTCTGGATATGGTACTCTTTTTTTCTCGCCTTTTATCAGTTTGATAAAATTTTGGAATTCACAGTCACGAATGGATACCTCCCAGCCGTCAATAATGATGATAGGCATTGTTTTTCCTAATATCTCAATAGTTTCATGTATGAGATGAAACTTTGATGCGTAATTGCTTTTGATTGGAAGCTTGGTAAAAGCAATTACTCTGTTAGATTTGGATTTGTTTTTTCTATCATCTATTGGTGTAAATGTGATTTCATAATATATGTGTCTGTTTACAAACAGTGGTTTGATTTTCTGAACATAGTATTTATCATTTTTATCGGCTTTGAACTCCACAGGATATCGTTCTATTTTTTCAGAAATCTTTTTATAGTATTCCTGTAAGGTGTCATCTAAATGAAGAGGGAACTTCTCTAAATTATGTAGTACCTCAATACCAAAGTAGTGCCAGATAAGATTCTTCGCTTCTAGCAGGTATTGGTAATACTTAAGCATTAATCGTTCGGAACCGTCTTCATCCAATGTATATTGTGTGGTGACTACTTCTAGGTAATTATGGAATTTATATAAAGTGTATAGTTCACTGTTTATCTGTGCAAACTCTGTGGCCTTTGCTATGTTTTCGGCAGTGATAGGTATTTCTCTGCCGTTGGCATAAAACTTGAGCATGATGTGATTTACGAACTTTGTCAGCTGCTCTAAAATGTCCTGAGAAATAGCACCACGAGAATTGTTTTCTATTTCATCTAAATGTCTACATATGACGTTGTCTATTTTACGGATGGATTCATCAATCGATGGCATCAACATCCTCCTTTCCGATTAATAATATTCTCCATCATCCCAATCATCGATAAATGCATCATACGGAAATGTTCCGGCAAACTTGTCGGGATGAAGCTTTACATACAAATTGCGTATTTTGGTTCTGGAACTTCCTAAAAAAGGAGTCGCAGAGCCACTGACTAAAAAACTGTTGCTTATATTGTTTAATTCGCCAAGTAAACCAAAAATATACGATTTTAAAGATGGATCAGAAAATGTATCTGCTTTTGACATCCATTTAGTTTCGTACAAGTCTTTTATTTTACATGGCAGAGTCATGTCGATTAATGATGTAGCATAGTTTTCTCCAATGAGAGTAACCATGATTTCGTCATAATCTGCTGTGAATTCTTCAAGCAGTAAATTGTCTTCAGAAGAATAGGGGGATTCATCTTCCTGTACTTCTGGAAGTGAGACACTTGTTGTTCCGGTAGCATTGTTGCCCTCTAATCCATTTAACAGGTTGCTTACTGCTTTACCCCACGCATCGGCTACTGCCTGTCCAGATGCCAGTATCTTTTCTTCAAAAATATCATGCGGGGTTTTATCAGCACTCTTCGGAGTGCTTTTTCTTTTTCGTGAAGCAGCAACTGTAAGTATTTCTTCAAACAGGTACGCAATTTTTTGTGAGGCATTATATAGGTCAATGTCATCTATATAAGGTTGGAAAGCATCGCACAATCTTTGAGTTGTTGCTTCTGGGAAATCATCCAAATATGAAATGAACTGTTCTGGTTCTATATGTGGTAGTACACGCTGGGCTATTTTAGTAACTTGTGTTTTACCATTGTAATAAGCCTTAAATGTGTTTTCGCTTATATCTTCAATTTGTAATAAACCATCTTCGGTAATGATTGTTTCAAAAAGTGTTCTAGTAAAAACATGAGTGCTATATGAACCACCGATGATGGGTTTTAGTATTTCTGCAAATTCTGTGAATTCCATAATTCACCTCTTTCTTCATTTCAACCCAAGACTACCGAAGACTACCCTGCACTACCAGGTTCTACCAAACCAATAGTCTATACTCGTAAGTGTAAAAAACAAGCAACAAGGTGCTTGCATAAGTTCGATGGGTCTGTGGGAATTTGTCTATTTACTATTATATCAGAAAATTTGCATAATTCTACACAATCCCGTGAACAAATTATGCGTTCGCAAAGAAATGCTCGTTTATACATATTTTTGGTTCATCTCAAAATGATCTGACATTGATTTTGATATATAAATCATTGTGTATCAAACTGAGTGGCAGACACTCAGTTTGATACACAATGATTTATATATCACAAGGCCTGATTAGCTA
>CAMBLS010000201.1 GCA_945868485.1 uncultured Lachnospiraceae bacterium
GGTTCTGGTATAACTTCCATGAATTCATTATATCCAAGTCCAGTGCTATTCCATTGAATAATAAACACTTTATCTGTGTAAGGTTCAAGAAAGTGCCCGCCTTCCACCCATTCCCCGTTATCCGTCCGCTTTGCACGGCATAAATATCTATCGTACATCTGATCCCTCCTCAAAAAATACAGGAACACCGCATTTAGAACCTTTTTTATTCGCAAAATAGCTTTCTCCTTCAGGCAGAACCATATAACCGGCATCATAAGTAAGCATAGGATTAGGTCTTGGTTTGTTTATTCCGAACAATCCGCTTATATCCTTAGCGAATCCGCCGCAAGTGTGAGTAATCACAAAAGGCGAAGGTTTTTCGCCATCTTCGATTCCTTTTTCACACCACATTCTAAACTCTTTATTGCACTTTTCGCATCTATATACCATATATCCATGTACAATTACTGTTTCCATGTTATTCCTCCTCATTAAATTCCGCATCTTGGCATATCGGCTCTCCCGTTTCCGCATCTGAAATATATACATCCTCCAATTCACAGAATCCGTTTCCGCTGTTATTAGTACAGCTTGTTACATCACACGCTATTCCCATGCTCTATTCCTCCACTTCTGACTGTAGCCAAGTTTTTACATTTATAACCTTTTTATCAAAAAGCATACCCATTGATACATCCATAAGGAAATCTGCCAGTTCCTCATCACTCATGGAGCGGATGCGGTCTGCGTTGGTCTGCTTCTTTCTTTCCGGTATTCCACTTGTGCAACCAATCAAACTCGGCTGTTCATTATGGTCTAAGCACATTTCTGCATTTAGACAATCAATACATTTCATTCTTCTCACTCTCCCTTCCAACAATCTGGTAGTGGCTGCCATGCAATGACATAATCACCATTCAACGTTGAATTATCAATGTTAATAAGTGCATTCAACTGTTCATCACATTCTAAATGCCATATTTTTTGTGATACATGATAATTTGCGTGCATTACAATGTTTTCATCATATGGAGAATCACAAATATCATATGTAGATGTTGGATAATGACTTCTTATTACGCTTACAATACAACTCACCCAACCATATTTATTTTCACATTCCGGCAACCGCTCACTGCACGGAATCCAGCCGTCGTTATACTCTGCGGCTTCCTGCTTGACGATTTCGATTGCTTTAGCAAATGTGCATGCCGTGCAATCTTGATACTTACACTCTTCTCCAAAACAATCATGATCCTTATCGGAAAGCATAATGTCTTTGCATGCTTCCAACTTCTCAACAATCTTCTCGAATACTTCCCGCATATTGCCCTCCATCATCGATACATCTTCACAAATTCCGCCAAATCGTCCGTATCACGCTTATCCAGATATCCAGTCAGCGTACAGCAGTCTGTGTCTTTTCCATCAACCTGATAATACACTTCAAATTCAACCGGATCGCTGTTCATGGTGTACACAACGTTCCCGTCATCGTCATATACGTCGCAGCAATAATCGCCCCGTGTGCACTCAACGGAAAATCCAATGTTGTCCTTCCAAGGGATATGTGTTTTCGTGTCTTTCAGGTCGTTAGACTGCTTCATGCGGATAAGCTCGTCTTTAATTATCGTTAAAATCTGCTTTGCCATTTCGTCTATCCAAAATCCTTTCAAGTAAATCCATATACAGTTCCTTGTACACTTTGTTCTCGGCTGTTGTTATAAGCGGATTAATTCCAAGTGCGTTTCCGATCAGCATATTAATCTTGCTCATTTTCTTTTCAGATACCTTTGACACCTCTCTGGTTAGTCTGCATCGTTCAGTTGACGTCACCTTGCCACAGTTACAGTACATAACATTTCCGTCGAATTTGCTGTTTACTATCTGGACGCATTCGGTTGACGGATTCTGCGACAAAATTATGATACTCACGATGTTGTCAGCACCCCTACTATCAGCTGATACCGCCAGCGCATACGCCGTCCCGTCAAACTCTGACTTTGGTTTAAATTCGTATATGTATCCTCTTTTAATGATTAATAATTCTTCCATGATATTCCTCCTTAATCGTTATCAAACATTTCAATTTCAACGTTCAGTTCTTCCTGCATCGCTTTCCGGTAATCCTCCCACAGGCTCATATCGTCCATAATGCATGCAGCCTTGCTCTTAAACCGGTCAGCAAACCTCTGCGCTCTTTTGTGTCCAAAGCCAAACTCATCCCGAATCGTTGCAAGGCTTAAAAGCAACACTGTGCTGACCGTCCGCTTTTTGATTTTCAAAGTCGCCTCTTCCAGTTCTTTCCGGTCAAGACGGGTGTTGATTCCAGTGATGTTCCGGAAGCGGATTTCCTTTTCCAATCCTTCTATCCCGTCTTTCTTTACGATTCTTAACGCCAGAGCAAGCCCGTCCGACCTTCCCTGTGAATACGCATCTACTTTCACCATGGCTTATTCTCCCTTTTCAGTTTTTTGCCTTAACATACTTGTCGCAATCCTTAGGGTCGCATTTTCTGAAGTGTCCGGTATGCCAACAGTAATTACACCCTATACCGTAGTTCCTATCACTCGCACTCGGACCGTATATGCAGGTCCTGCAGGCGTGCCGGTCTGCGTTCCAGCCTTTCGGATCTTCTGTTTGGATTTTTGCTTCCAAATTCGCTTTCTGATTTTCCCGAATCCACTTGCAAACTGTCGCGTATGGCACTCCAATACGATTAGCAATATCTTTTGCGCTAATTCCATATTGCGACCACTTGATTGCTGTCTCTTTTTTAATTGTATCGTACATATCGTTTCCTCTCTATGCGAACCGCATCTGTCCATTTGCTTCCGTCTGCGAATTCTGTATTTGCCAGATAGGCTGACGTTCGCCCTCTTTCAAATACCAGCAGTTTGACTCTACCAGTTTTTTAGCCATAATCGGCACAACACTGTTCCCGATTCGCGCCACCTGCTTACTTACCGGATACTTGTTTCCGTTGTAGTCATGATCTATGATATAATCTTCCGGGAATCCCTGCATCAGTTTCAATTCTTCCGGTTTCAGCATCCTGAGAAATACATCTTTCAGAACATACTTCTCTCCATCTATCTCAGTAACTGCATTTACTAGGCCGAACCTGTCTTTTGTGGTTATAGTCCCGAGCGGACTACTTAATTCTTGTCCACAACCGGTCCCATAATACTTAATCATAAATGCAGATATCAGCCCAAAATGCCCAGGCGATGTCGTAATCGTGTGCAAAGGTTCATCGCATCCTTGGCCGATTCCAGATTTATAGAATTTCGTGATAAATGCTGTCACAAGACCATATCGGTTACTTGTATCAATCGTCTTGATTGGTTCTGTAAGTAATTGTCCTCTGGCATCTCCACATTTTTGTTCTCAATGATATTGTATAAGAAATGCAACTTCTTCTTGGTTCTTCAATATTTACGGATGCGGATTATTAACAAAATATTTTACATATACATTCGCTATTCTTCGCATCGTCGCATCTGCAAGAGGTTTTTTCCGGTCAAATATAGATCTTCCCAAATCTGACCAATCAATATAATCTCCGCATTCTTTCCATTTTCCGACTTCTGTTTTTCCGTACTTTGGAACTGGCCACCTGATATTTCGTCCATCTCTCCGAAAGATTGCATACCAGCGTTTCCGTGTTGTAGGAGCTCCGTAGTCTGCAGCTACCAGCTCCCGGCTGTCAAATATGTATCCCAGTGACTTCATCGCCGTAATGAACTTCTTATAGTCCTCACCTTTCCGCTCCGGTATCGGATGTCCGTCTCTATCCAATGGGCCCCACTGCTGTATCTCTTCCACGTTCTCCATAATGATCACATCTGGCAAAATTGCTTTTGCATGTTTATACACAGCCCACGGAAGTATCCTCAATCCTTTCTCTCTCGGCTTTCCACCCTTCGCCTTGCTGTGGCTCGTACAATCCGGGGATGCCCACATCAGAGCAACATGTCTGTCTTTTACATATTTCTTCAAATCAACTTTGAAAATATCTTCTGTCAGATGCAATGTATCTGGATGATTGGTCTTATGCATCAGTATGGCATCCGGATCATGGTTAATAGCAATGTCAACATGTCTTCCAAGAGCCATCTCTATCCCAACACTTGCCCCACCGCCACCGGCAAAACAATCTATGATTAATCCATTTTTCATATCATCACCGCCAATCCTGTCCGCTCCCGGAATTACCAACGATACCGTTACTAAACGCTGTTGTTCTGCCATTTACACCATACGCATGGCTAAGTCCTTTATCTCCAGACACGCCATTCCAATGCATAGATGCGTGATACATCTCGATAAAATCATCTGTAGTATATTCTGGTTTGTCATGCTGATTTACATAGTGTTCGGCAGCCGCCTTGTTTCCGTACCCGGACGATACTGCCAGTTTTATAAATTCTTCTTTGTTCATCTTTTCAAAAGGAAACCGCATATGCTTTGCTCTGGCCAGAGTTTCCGGCTCCTTTCTACATCATATCTTTTATTGGTAATTCAATCTGCACTGCCGGAACATCTTCCCAGGGTACTCCAATATAATCAAGCACCCTTCCCCAACCGTATTTTTCGCCGGTACCTGGATCTGTACAGCACTTATACATATAAAACTCCCATTCCTTTGGATTTCGCTCAC
>CAMBLS010000202.1 GCA_945868485.1 uncultured Lachnospiraceae bacterium
GTAGGTAGGTGTCTCATCCTTTACCTCTTCAGCCTTTGGCTCGGCCTTCTTGGTTGTTGCCTTCTTCTTGTCCGTAGAGGACTTGGTTTCTTTTGCCTCAACAGCAGGTACATCGGTTGGTGCTTCTGTGGTCTGTTCAGCAAGCTGTGGAAGGACTTCCTTTAAGAGTCTGCCAAGCTTTGCAACCTTGTCGGCACATTCGACAATGCCATCGAGGAGTTCATTAAACTCATTTTTCTCCATTGTCTGTTTCTCCTTTTTCTTTGATGATTCTTAACTTGTGAGCCAGTCTTTTTGATACAACGCTTATGGCTATCAGCGTGTCGATGAGTTCCTCATCCGGGATATCCGGGATAGGAGACTCGCCTGCGACATTCATTTCTTCCTGCATCTGCAGCACCTCTCTTTCCGATTGGGTCTTGCCCTTTCTGACAGCTATGTATTTGGATTTGCTAAAACTCCCAATTTCGAGAAAATTTTTTGAAATTATTTTTTCGAAGTGGTGTTTCATCATCTGCTGACAGGGGATATGTATTTGAAAAGGGAGAAAGTCCTAATTTCGACATGAAAAAACATCCCGTGTGAGAAACAACATGGGATGTGGAAAATAACATAGGAAGATTTACCGCAACATCTGATGTCCCGGCTATGTGGAGTATGTGTGTTTTAACATAGTATGTTTACGGGATGTTAGGGATGTTGCCGCCGACATACGGATGTGGGAGATGTTTCTTTATTTATGATGAAGGTTGTCTGCCACATCCTATGTTGCGGTCGACATGCAATGTGGGAATGCAACAATTGAATAATGAGAAGGTTAGAAACGACATCGCTATGTGTGACAGAACATACGATGTCGTTTTTTGTCCCCGGACAGAAAGGACAAAAATATGTGAATGCATTAAATAAGGAAACATTACAGAAAAAATAAAAAATTTTGAATTTTGTCACACCAAATTGGGAGTTTTGGACTTTTTCAATACATAGCTGTCGGAAGGAGCAATCCTTACTAATTTTGGAAAGGAGAAAGAACCTATGGGAATCGGAAGATACAACAGCGAAGGCTATAAGGATCTGGTGCCACAGATGGCTATTGCAGAGATTGAGAAGGCAGAAAGAAAAGAACTTCATAAGTGGAGACCTCTTGTATATATCTGTTCGCCATTTTCGGGAGACATCGAAGGAAATACACAAAAGGCAAGAGATTATAGCCGTTTTGCAGTGGACCAGGGAGCAGTTCCTTTGGCACCACATTTATTACTTCCACAGTTTATGTCTGAAAAGACAGAGAGGGAACTTGCAATGTTTATGGATATGGTATTCCTCGGCAGATGTGAGCAGTTGTGGGTGTTTGGCAGCAACATTTCAAAAGGAATGGCTGCAGAGATTGAAAAGGCAAAGCAGAAGAAAATGAAGATCCGTTATTTTATGGAAGATTGTATGGAGGTTAAGTAATGGAAGAAACAAGAGAAGTAATACAAGACAGAATGATTTGTGGTTTGGCCACAATCCTGCCAATTGATAAGTTTGTTTGTATGAAAGCCTATATCGAACATTTGTCAGATGCAGAATTTAATCGTTTTGCAGAAGAGATGAAGGGATATGCAAAGGAAAACTGCTCAATAAAAGAGTATGCAGAACTTCAGTTGGCGGCAAGAAAAGCATATGGAGTCACATCGGATAATTCCGCATTAAATATTCTTCCGCTTGATATTATGTCGGAAAGAAATGCCAAAGAAGTATGGGATGAAATCGACTCTCACACTCCTTCGGACAATATCTATCTTACTGCGGAGGATGACAAGGAAATCATTACTCTTTGGGAACACAACAAAACAGAAGATATCACAATTCCTTCTGATTTGTTTTTTGCAAATACAGTTCCGTTGCTTGATATGAGAGTAACCATTGATGAGTCGGATTTGGAAAACGGTGGTGTGTATCCTTGCAGAATTATCATCTTTGAGGATTATGCAGATAGGCTGAAAGGTCTTAGAGATAATGCGGCGGCAATGGTAGGTGCTGTGATACCGGGAGGACTTGCAAAGTACAGTATGTTCATACCAATTCTTGCAGTCAGAGGGGTGGATGCACTTGCCTTTGGTGGTGTTGGACTTCGCAATTATGATCCTGAGTATGTTGAATATCTGAAGAAGAATTCCAGTATTTACGATGTTAACAGAGTTGCGCATGCCTTTATGGAAACATGGTATGGTATCCAGATTGCTCTATTGCATCCAACGGTTAAGAACATCTTTAAGGGTGGACGCAAGGAAAGAGATGGCGAGGCAAAGTTCGATAAAAAGCCGGGAACAAAAAGACCTGTGAGATACATCAAAAAGCGTGTCATCAATAAAGATGATATTCAGAGATGTCTAAACGGTGATGGAGAGGCAGTCAATCGACATACGCTTGTTTGGTATGTTATCGGACATTGGAGAAAACTTGCAAATGGAACAAAGCAGTTCATCAAGCCTTATTGGAAAGGTCCACTTCGTGAACTCAAGATGGCACTTGATGATAGGGAAAGAGAAATCGTGACGGGAGGAACAGCAAATGCCTGAATTAAAACAAGAAATCAGATTATGGGTTTCAAGTGGATGCGGCAATCAGAAGAATTGCAGATATCCATATGAAAAAGTGGTAAGCACAACAGAGGACTTAAAGACAGCTGTAGCTTTTGACCATACTTTCATCAGCTTTAAGAGCAATTATCGTAATGAGGATAATTTTGAATTTGCAGACGCACTTGCTGTTGATTGTGATAACGGACACACGGACGAAAAGGACAAATGGATAAGAAGTGACGATATTGCGATGGCTTTCCCGGATGTTTCTTTTGTTATATACACAAGCCGTAATCACATGAAGGACAAAGGGTCATCGGTTGCAAGACCAAGATTCCATGTAATCTTTTTTATCGACAGAATTACAAGTGCCGCTGATTACAAAGCACTCCTTAAGAGAGTGCAGGATTACTTTCCATATTTTGATACCAAAGCTTTAGATGCTGCGAGATTTTTCTATGGAAATGCAGACTGCGAAATCACGGTACAGGAAGGTAATACAAATTTAACACAGTTTTTTAGTGAAGAAGATGCTTTCGCCAATATGGGTGAGGAGATTCAGGAAGGCAGCAGAAATGCCTCGATGTTCAAGTGGGCAGTACGCTCAATGAAACGCTATGGGAATACAGAAGAATCCAAAAAGTGCTTTTACTTGCAGGCGGAAAAATGCAATCCACCACTTGATGATGAAGAACTTCAGACCATATGGAGAAGTGCTGCAAGGTACTATAAGAAAATTGCCAGTCAGCCGGATTATGTGCCACCGCAGGAATACAACAATCCTGGACCAACGAAGTGGGTAGAACCTATTCCATTTAGAAAGTACAAGATGGAGGAGTTCCCGGTAGATGCCCTTCCAGCTGATCTTGCTGATTATGTGATTGAGGCATCTGAAAGTACACAGACCCCGGTTGATATGGCAGGTACTGTTGCAATTTCCATGCTTTCAACTTGTGAGCAGGGAAAGATTTTAGTGGAAGGAAAGCCGGACTGGAGAGAACCCGGCAACACCTATGCCGAGATTATCCTGCCACCTTCAGAAAGAAAGTCGGCAATCCTTAATGCTATGACACCGCCTATCAATAAATATGAAATTCAGTACAACAACAGAAATGCTGCAGCTTTAGAAGCCAACAAGATGCAGAAAAGAATCCTTGAAAGAAAGCAGAAGTCCATCGAGGATCAGATTGCAAAAGGCAAGGCAGAGCCGGAAGAGTTACAGCAGATAGCACAGGAAATTGCTGACTTTGTGGAATTAAAACCACTGCAGCTTTATGTGGATGATATTACTACAGAAAAACTTGTATCAGTTCTTTCTGACAATGGTGGACACGCATCCCTTATCTCATCAGAGGGTGGAATCTTTGATACCCTCGCAGGTATTTATACCAAAAATGTAAATATTGATGTCATGTTGAAAGGCTACTCAGGAGATACCATCCGTGTTGACCGTATTGGCCGTGAAAGTGAATGCATCATGCATCCTGCTCTTACGATTCTTCTTATGGCACAGCCGTCTGTGGTATCGGATGCATTAAGCAACACTACCTTCAGAGGCAGAGGTCTTACAGCGAGATTTCTTTACTGTATGCCGGACTCCAATGTCGGAAAGTGAAAGTATCGCAGTAAGCCAGTCAATCCTGAAACCTACAACAGATATGAGCGTCTGATTGTAAATCTTTTAGAAGATGAATACAAGGACGAGCCTGAGATCATTACGCTTTCCACGGAGGCAGATAAGCTGCTTGAGGATTTCGCAGAGGAACTCGAACCAAGGTTAGTTGATGACCTCGCGGAAATTGCAGACTGGGCAGGTAAGCTTGTAGGTAATGTGCTTCGTATCTCTGGTCTGCTTTGCAGGGCATCAGTCATCAGAAGTCATGACTTCCTTGATGTGGCAGAGCCACTTGTGGTGGATGGACCAACAATGAAAAATGCTATCCGCCTTGGCAGATCTTACTTAAACCACGCACAGGCAGCTTACTCGGTTCTTCCAGAAGATGCAATGTATCGCAAGGCAAAAAGCATCTTAGAAATGCTGAATTCCCTCGGCCTCACATTGTGGTGGGA
>CAMBLS010000203.1 GCA_945868485.1 uncultured Lachnospiraceae bacterium
AATCAGATGCTGTAGCACTTTCAAATTATACAAGGGTATCAGAACTATATTTAGATAAAATCGGTAATGTACCGGTAAGAGATAATCTGATATCCGGAGGAGGAACGGTAATTGGGTTAGAAAAAGATGGTAAATATTTGTGCGAATGGTACACTGGCACATATTATCAGGATTATGAAATGGTGGCGAACAATCATACGTTTTGCATTATGGAAGAGTTTACCACCTATGAATACGAATTTTTGCATAGTCGGGCTATATCCATTACAATTCCGGAATGGTTTAAGTCAGGATATTATTATGTTGGCGGAGTAGGATTGTTCCGCTATGTGAATATGAATGATCTGAGCCTGTACAATGGATTAGCATATGATACTAATGTGAATTGGAATGATCCAATCATATTATACGATGATAGAGGGTTAGTAATTTACGATCCTTCAAGCGGTATTGATAAGAGAAATGAACAGAGTTCTCAAGATTATCTGAATAATAAGCAAACATCAACAAAACAATCGTATGCTGCAGAAGATGTAATATTAAATAGTAGTGACTACAATATGGATGTTCCAGTAGATGAAACGCTTGTGGACGAGGGTGCGGAACAATACGAAGATTTCTATGAGGAACAGTACATAGAGTAGAGGTAAAGGAGGTCGCATTGCTAATGAATCAAGGAGTTAGCAAGGAAATAAAAATTCTTTACAAAGATGATTTATGTAGAGAAGATGTGAAAAATTGTATTCGTACAATTAAAGAAAAAAATGAAATGCTTGGGGTTTGTCTTGAACAGTACATGAAATCAGATAGTGGAAAAGGAATCAGGCATGATGTTTTGAACTATTTTTGTGAAAATATCAATTCCATAAGCATAAATCAGGATGTTATATATAATTTGGTTTCGCTTTTGGAAAAGACTGATATGAATCCGGGATGGTATGAATGGATAAATGATTACTGTAAGCAGAATGTTTCATTTTCTATGGATGATTTCATGACTCTGTTGCAGGAAGCAATGGATAAAAACATTCCATTGCATAAAATGAAAGATATTTTTGCGGCTGGAAAAGATGATATGTTCAGCATATATGAAAGTATAGAGAAATACGAAGAAAAATGGCTTGATGAAGAAACAAATACAGAAGAGGAAAATCTATCATATCAGTTTTTGGATTCCCAGGGAAAATCAGAGGTAATTGATAAGTACCGAGAAAAAGATATTGATTATACCGGAATGGTTGGGGATTTGTTATCAGTAGTTACTGAAAGAAGAGGTGATATGCAAGGGCTTGTCCCGGTTCAAGAACATTTATCTGGATATGCAACTTCTTTGCAGAATTTTGTAAATGACATAACCAATTATTCGGGAAGAATTGTAAATGAATGGCAGAAGGACCGGGAAGAAAACGAGAGATTAAAGTCACTTTACAGAATGCAGCAAAAGCTTCTGAAGAGCCAACAAGATAAAATTTTTGAAATGCGTGAAGAAATTTTCCGATTAAAAGGAATTATTCAGGATTACGAGAAGGCAGAACTTCATCGTGCTGCTATGAATCGAAAAATTGATGAACTGCATTCATTAAGTGGGCAGGATTCATTTCATGGTGGATTTGGCTCTGACAAGTATTAAGTAGAGAGGAAGATATAATGGGAGACATTGTAAATATTAAAGAGACAACAGATGTACAGCTCCTTGAGCGTTTTAAGCGTTTAGAAGATATTATTCCTGAATGTATGAATGGTGTGCTGATAAATCCTTTTATTCAATATATGAAAGATAACGGTGAAGTAAGTGTTTCCTTAGTGGAATTTTTGAACCAATCAGATTTTTTGGAACTTTTAACACCAGGATTATTGCTAATCAGCAAGGAACTGTTTGATAAAAAAGCAGATACAGAATGGTATAAGATAATGCTTTCGATAATCGAAGAAAAGGAGGATGTTGAAGCCTTTTGTGAGAACCTTCCTTTATGCATGGAAAATAATATTGATTGCGAAATAGTTCGTGACATAGTTGAAAAAAGTAAATCTGCGTCAGAAATGACAACTGCATTAACTATGTATGTGAGAGAGAATCGAAAGGATAAAGCAGTGCAACAAGAAGAATTAAATGCCGGCACTGACTTGCCAGAAGGATCTTATATTGCTTTATGTAAGCAGCAAGAAAGTTTTATTTCACAGTTGATGGCACAGATAGAGGTTTTGAAGAATAAAGAAAAAGAGTTATCACATGGACTGGAAGAAGCAACTTTTCATTCTGAATTTGCAAGCATCAATGTTGAAGAACGTTGCAAGGAGCTTGAAAAACAAAATGAGGAATTAGAAAAGCGTAATTCAGAACTTCAGGTACTGTGTGATAAATGTAACGAAGAGAAATTATCAATAAGTCAAAAAGCGGATGAAGAGAAAAAGGGATTATCTGATCAAGTTGAACAGTTGGAAAATGATTTGGAATGTTTGAAAACGGAAATAGTATCTGTTGAAAGACAACTCCAGAATGCATTAAGAGATCGTCAAGACTCTCATAATCGTTTCATTGAACAGAAACGACATTCCTTAAAATATCAGCTTCAAGTCGATAAGTTGCAGAAACAAATTACTGATATTTCTGAGACCAAGAAAAAGTGCGAGAGTTTAGAAAATTCGATAGTAAATCTTGAAGAGGAAAAAGCACAATTAGAAGGAAAGGTAGCAGAAGCGTTAGCGGATGCAGAACAGCTTCGTTTGTCGAATAATCAACAGGAATCCACTATTCGGGAATTGAATGATTCGCTTATCGGAAAGGACAATGAAATTGCCCGTTTATTGGCTCAAATTAAGGAATTAGAAGAAGAGTTAAGTAATTCGGTAACTAAAGCAAATTCTTCTGTTGTAGAGGCTTCTGTGTGGCCTAAAGAGGTCCAGAATATAGACGATGCTGCTTTTCAGAAGTCTTTTGAAGAGGAAGAAGTAAAAGAATTTCCAGATTCAAAAATGATCTCTTTTGAGAGTGGAAATCAGACTGTTAAGAGAAAGAGTAATTGGTTTACGAATCTCATTGCTCAGCATAGTAAAAAAGCGTTTTTGAAAAATGACAGACAAGATCAGGAAAGTATGATTTTTATAAAAATGATGGAAATGCGGTATTCTACAGAAAAAATGCAAAAGGTAAGAAATTCTCTTTCCGAAAATGTTCCGTGTTTTGATTTATATAAACTGATTTGTGGTGACCCTTCAATAGAAGAGCTGGACGCTTTTTTCAATCAATATTCACAGAAAGATGCTGCATTTGCATGATATAGAGGGAATAAGACAATATGAGGAGAAAAAGACGAAATTTACCTTTAATCATACTTTTAATACTGGGATGGCTTGTATGTACGAGTTTTTTTGTGTTTGCCGGATATTGTATTACAGGAGCCATTCCGGTAATCAATATAGATATGAGTTACATAGAACGATTGTTGATGGTCGTTTCATCACCATTGGATGGATATTTTAACGAATATACCCCAATCGGAATGATTGTTGGGTTTATTGTATGTGAAATTATTTTTTTCTTAATCGTATGTATGCTGAATCGAAAACCGAAGGAAAAAGCAGCCGATTCCGATGATATAAATGATTATTTAGGGATTTCGGAAACAAATTCTGATATGGAATTTATTTTCCCGGATAAAGAACAGGAAAAGAACTCAGACAAAGTATCTACGAAGGAACAGAAAATTGAAAAAGTATCTGTAAAAGAAACACAGCCTGAAGAGCCAGAAGAAGATATTGTTTTTCAGGAACAGACTTTTTTAGAGTTGTTTAGCAATGGGTATTCTATGCAGCAGATTACCGAAATGATGGAATTGACAAAGTATATTAAGAATTTGGATGTTTCATTATTAAAAAGAATGTTTAAACCAACTATGCCTCCAGAAGAAATAAGGAAGCATATAGAATCTTTTTACGGGTAAGGAGAGAATATGAATTATACGTTTACTAACGGAAGAATGTGTGAAGTTCCGGTTGTATCCATTTTACCATTAAAAGTAGATGGAAATGTAAGGCAGTTATTCGTATGTAAATTTGTGATAGCGGTACCGGATGGAACACCTTCAGATAAAAAGAAATATAATTTTTTTGAATGTATTGCATTTGAACATACAGCGAAAAAGATTAACGATGCTTTTCACAAGGGAGCCAAGGTCGCATTGATGAGCAAATTAGTAAATCATGTGTTCAAGGACTCCAATAATACATTCCATTTTACAAATATTTTGCTTGTGGAACATGCAGAATTTGGAGATACGGAATCAGCAATCAATAAAATGAATATTGATGTAAAACTACCGGATTTTGCTGTGTTTGCAGATTTAGAGGAGATGGAAAGTGCTTTCAATGCAGTATGTGAACAAGGCTTTTTATGTATTGATGAAAATCATTATTATAATATTGCAAGTTCAAATATGGATTTTTTGTAAAAAATGAAAGAGGGACAGACTTGTTTTTGTAGTTCTGTCCCTTTTGTTGCAAATAAACAACGGAAACACATGAAATGTATGTCTGCACAATAACATTTTGCATGATTTGATTAGGTAAAATTATGATAATCAGAAAGAGGCTATTGAATCAAATAAGGAGGACAATAAAATGGCA
>CAMBLS010000204.1 GCA_945868485.1 uncultured Lachnospiraceae bacterium
AACTGAAAAAGCGAGTGAAGAAGATGTTCGGTGAAAAGATACAGCTCAGATTATAGACGATTAAACGGAGGATAATGTTTAGACATGATTAATCTTAATTCTGTTAAAGACTACATAGAAGAAACAATAAACGTAATATCAATGGCGACAGGTATGGAAACAATACTGGCTGATAAAGAAGGTAATGTATTGGGAGATACTGATTTGGATGAACAGAAGGATAATAGAGAGAGTAAGGAAACATTATCCGAAACATCTGTCATAAGAAGGTGTATACGGGATGATGAAATACTTATACTAAATGATGTGAAGAATCAGAATCCTCCATGCAAAACATGTGTAAACGTAGATACATGCGAAGTTAATGCTATTATTGCCCTTCCGATTAAAGATGATGGGAATATTATCGGAGGTATTGGCCTTTACTCATATGATAGCCGTACACAGGAGCTTATCAGTTCTAATGATGATAATCTTATAGGCTTCGTGGAAAAGATCGCAGATATTTTTGTAACTAAGGCAAATGAGAAGGCTGAAAAGATAACTCTAAAAGCTGCAAATGAACAAATGAGATTATTATTTGAATCAATGGAGGAACCTTTAATATCTCTGAACAGCAATAATGAAGTTGTCAATGTCAATAGGACTTTTTTATCAACCTTTAATTTATCAAAAAACAGTATAAAAACACCGGAAGACTTACTGATGTTTTTTAAAAGTGATAAACTTAGAGAATTTCTGTATTCCAGACTGGAAGACCACGTAAATGGTAAGGCTGCTTTTTCTATCGATGACCAGGAGATCATCGTAACATTTAAACCAATTTTTGCCGATGAATACAGCGGAGCATTACTTTACTTTAAAAGAGGTTCAGATGTTTATAAGGATATAAAAATAATTAAAGATAATTATTATTATATAACGTTTAACGATATAATCGGCGTAAGTGCTCAAATTAAGAAGCTAAAAAAGGATGCGGAATTGTTTGCACAGGGGCCTTCGAATATTTTTATCCATGGTGCAAGTGGCACTGGAAAAGAAATGTTTGCCAGAGCCATTCATAATGCAAGTCTTGTCGAAAACGGTCCATTTGTTGCGGTTAATTGTGCTGCTATACCGGAGAACTTAATAGAAAGTGAACTTTTTGGCCATAAAGAGGGTGCTTTTACAGGCTCTATGAAAGGCGGCAAAATAGGTAAATTCCAACAAGCTGACGGAGGAACTCTTTTTCTTGATGAGATCGGAGAATTGCCGATCCATTTACAGGCAAAACTTCTTCGTGCAATTCAGGAAAAAAGAATACAACCGATTGGTTCTAACGAATATATACCTGTTGATATTAGGATCATATCCGCAACCAACAGAGATATTGAGAAGATGGTAGATGAAGGCAAATTCAGAGATGATTTATTTTATAGACTGAATGTAATTCCACTTAGAATTCCATCGCTGAAAGAACGACCTGAAGACATCTCTGTGCTTTTGGAGTTTTTCCTGGAAAAATTCAACTCAATGTTAGATAAAAATATTATTAATTTCGATAGGGAATCAAGAGAAATTCTAATGAGTTACGAATGGCCGGGCAATATTCGAGAACTGCAAAATGTTGTGGAATATGCGGTAAATGCATGCAACGGAAAATTCATTGTTAAGGAGCAATTGCCGCAAAGAACTATTGCTTCGGATGAAAAATTTACCTCTAAAGATATAAAAATAAGACCTATAAGAGAAATAGAAGAGTTATATATAAGAGAGGCGCTTGAAATCTTCGGAAATAGTACTGCAGGAAAAAGGGAAGCTGCGGCAGCCCTTGGAATGAGTAATGCCACTTTTTATCGCAAATTGGGAGAAATGGGGTTGATAGGTAAGAAAGGAAAGAAAAATGTAAATTCTCAAAACAAGAATAAAGAGGACTTAGATTTTAAAATTAATCTTTCTGATCCCCGTTCAATGGACATATAAAGAATAATTCTCAAAATAAGAATTAAAAAATGTTGAAAAACAAGAAAAAAATGAAATATTTATCAAAATGAGAAAAAATATTTGGGCTATAATTCTCAAAATTGGAATTATAGCCTTTTTCTATAGCATTTAAAATACTCTAAAATGTTGTAAATTCAACGTTTCTAACTCATAAAAAAAAATTGGCATATTTGTTGCTGTTCATATTTGCAAAGAAAAATTGCAAATAGTATTACGAATTGACTTATGAGTTAAGACAGGAGAAGAAAAATGGAACAAGAAAAGAAAAAATTTAAACTTCATTTTCCAAATGGAGCAGCCTTTTTTATGATTATGATTTTGATTACAGCAGTTCTTACAATTGTGATCCCTTCAGGCGCATTTGAAAGAATGTTGGATGAAGCAACAGGAAGAACTTTGGTAGTGGATGGGACATTCCAGTTCCTCGACAAAGAGTATATAACTTTTTCACAGGTATTCTCATCATTTTTCCGTGGTCTCATTGATGGTGCAGACATTATAGCATTCATTTTCGTAGTGGGTGGAGCATTTGGTGTAATCACGGCAACAGGGGCATTTGAGTCTGGACTTGATACACTGATTAGAAAATTCAATGGACGTGAAGGCTACATGATTGCGGGCATAATGATTGCCCTTGCAATCTGCGGAGCAACTTTCGGTATGGCAGAAGAGTCTCTTCCATTCGTTGCGATTCTTGTAGCTGCAACCAGGAAGATGAAAATGGGAAGAATCACCGGCGTTGCAATTGTAGTAATAGGTATATATTGCGGATACGCTGCAGGGCCTTTGAATCCGTTTAATACCGGTATAGGTCAGGGAATTGCGGAACTCCCTACTTTCTCAGGCTTATGGCTTAGAGTTGTTCTTATGATCGGTGCTACGGTAATCGGTATTCACCATGTAGTAAGTTATGGTTACAAAATCAAAAATGGAAAGATGGATTACCTTACACTTAATGACGGGGAACTGACGGAAGCTCAGCAATCCACAGAAATAAAGCAACTGACAGGCAGACAAAAAGCAGTACTGGTTGTTATGCTTGCAACAATCTGCATAATGGTATTCTGCGTTCTTAAGTTTGGATGGTATCTGCAGGAGATTTCTGTATTGTTCCTTGTGATGGGCCTTGTAGCAGGATTATTTTACTTCAGAAGTCTTGATGATACAGCAGACGCTTTTGTAAAAGGCGCAGCAGATATGGCTACAGCAATCGTTCTTTTTGGATTTGCAAGAGCAATTCTAGTTGTAATGCAGGATGGACAGATTATGGATACCATCGTTTATGCAATGTCAATTCCATTGAAGAATGTTGGTGGAGTAGTTGCAGCTTGGGGAATTTACCTTTCACAGGGTATCATCAATTTCTTCATTCCTTCATCAACAGGACAGGCGGCTGCAGTTATGCCTATTCTGACTCCTCTTGCAGATATTATCGGAGTAACTCGTCAGACTGCAGTAATGGCATATCAGTGCGGAGATGGTTATTGGAATATGATTACACCTACTCAGATGGCACTTGTAGCTGCATTAGGCCTTGGCGGCGTAAGATTCTCAACATGGTTTAGATATGCATGGAAATTAGTTGTAAAGTGGTCAATCTGGACATGTATTGTTCTTGCAATCGCAGTTGTGACAAATTACGGACCATTCTAAAAAACAGATTATTATACTACTGAGCCAATTTTCGTAATACTGAATTAATGTAAAAGGAGAATGACAACAATGAAAAAATTAACAGTAATCGGCGGAGGAAACGGTGGTCAGGCTATGGCTGGCTACTTCGCAATGAATGAAGGCTATGAAGTAAGAATTTTTGACTATTTTGATGCCACAATCAGTGCTCTTAAGGAAAAGGGTGAAATTGAGCTTGTAGGTGCAGTTGAGGGTAAAGGCAAACTTGCTATGGCAACTACTAATTTAGAGGAAGCTCTTGACGGAACAGACCTAATTATGGTAGTTACTCCGGCATTATATCATAACAAAATTGCTACGGATGTTGCACCTTATGTAAAAGACGGCACATTGATTCTGCTCAGCCCGTCTTCCGTTTTTGGAGCTTTTGCTTTCAAAAAAGCTCTTGAAGATGCAGGAAATCATGCAGATGTAGTAATTGGTGAAAACAACTCGTTGTTGTTTGCTGCCAGACTTGTTGAAAATGGTAAGGTTAACATTGGCGGCAAGAAGGACGTTCTTATGGTTGCAGCCTTCCCGTCAAAGGATGGAGACAAATTATTTGATTTCATCAGACCTGTTATGAGTGAAATAGAGGTATTTGATACTGTATTAGCAACATCATTTGACAGTACAAACGCGATGGTTCACCCTCTGCCTACAATGTTAAACTGCAATTGGTCAGAATCAGGGGCAAAATATAAATATTACTATGATGGTATAGGACCGACTTGTGGAAGAGTTATTGAACAAATTGATACTGAAAGAGTTGAGGTTGGTAAAAAGCTTGGTCTTGAGCTGGGAAAGAATCTGTTTGACTTTTATATGGAGTACGAGGATCAATACCGTGCAACAGGAGATGATGTTTCAACCGTTTTAAAGTCTGTAACAGCTTATAACGAAATATATGCTTCAAATGAAGTGAGAATAAGATACATTCTGGAAGACATTCCTACAGGAAT
>CAMBLS010000205.1 GCA_945868485.1 uncultured Lachnospiraceae bacterium
GCATCTAAATATGTAGAGCATAATGCGGGCAGTTCTATGATTACAATGGACAATATTGAGGTATTGGTAAATTATATGAAGCAGGAGCAGTTCCTTGAGGAAGATGGAGATGTGAGGAGTATTCTGCTTAGTGAACTTGGGTATACCTCCACTAAGGGAGAAGCCTATCAGGCGGCAGCCTTTGCTTATGCTTATTATAAGATGGAGGCATACAAGGAAATAGATGGATTCTTGTTAAACCGCCAGACGGATGCGGCAGAAGAGGTAGCTCAGGGACTGGCTTTTGGACTTAATGATTCAGGTGGAAGGCATAAACAGCTGTATCAGGTGTTTAAATATATTGACACTCCAGAGCATGCACAATATACAGATTTCGCCAAGTCTATCATTGGAATTTCAAGCTGGAGTGAAATCGTCAGATAGAAGTTTAAAATTCATATTTTTATCAAGGAAAAAGGAATTAAAAGAGTTGGCTGATGAGATACTGGTAAATGTCCTGATTTTTACGCTGCCAATTATCGCAGATAGAAGCAGCAGTTTCTTCAGAGGGAACAGATATGGTTATGTCAACCAAATTAATTCCTTTATCCTTTGCAATCAGGTGTGCTTCATATTCTCCTGATGTGGACTTGTAGTAATCTGCCAAAATGGATACTTCATTGCGAAGTTCTATTTCATTTTCTTTAAAAAACTCATTGATGTCTTCTTTGATGCTGTCACTAATCTGGTTTCCAAAAAAGTTTAATGTTTCCTTACCGTCTTTGGTAATGCTTAAATGGGTGCGATTACGGATGGATTGAGCAGTGACCAGACCAGCATCAATTAATTCCCCAATGGCCTGTTGGAGTGTGAGGAAAGTCGTATATTCTTTTCCAAGAATAAAATCGCCAATTTGCGCTTTGGTCAAAGGGAAATCAACCCGTCCAAGCATATATAGAACAATCAGCTTATAAAGTGTTAATGGGTCATGCATAGTTAACCATCCTTTCTAAAATTTTTTCCCTGAAAAGCACCTTGTTCTTTCATTCGCCGGTGCAGTGTATTTAGAACCTGTCGTTTATTAGTACTCCAAAAAGGGGCAAGCAGAAGCTCCTGCGGTGCGTCACCTGTGACACGATGCACTACCATATCAGGACGAAGCTGTAAAAGACAGAGAATTAAGGTGTCCAGATAAGCGTCCATGGTAGAAAAGGAACCATAGGTAACAGGATCCTTGTCAAATAGGATTGCAAGGTCGGTATTCTTTAAAATGTGTAAAAGCTGAAGCTTAATTCCCCATACAGGTTTTTGGTTCAGGTAGTTGATCGTCTCCAGCATATCTTCTGTGGTTTCGCCCGGCAGTCCTAAAATGACATGGGTAATAACAGGAATTTCAGCCTGACACAGTCTGAAAAGAGCTTCGTCAAAACAGGACAGAGGATATCCACGCCGAATGAAGGCAGCACTTTGAGGATGAATGGTCTGTAACCCCAGCTCTACCCAAACAAATTTAGGAGTATATTCTCTCTGAAGGCTTGTAAGTAAATATATGACACTTTCCGGAAGACAATCCGGTCTGGTAGCAATGGAAATTCCTGCCACAGAAGGGTCATCAAGAGCAAAACGATAAATCTGTTCTAAATATTCCAACGAACCGTAGGTGTTGGTGTATGCCTGAAAATAGGCAATTTGTTTATGCCCAGTGTGTTTGCCGGAAAGAGAATCCCTACCCTTCGAAAGGGCGTCTGAAAACAGGTTTCGAGTTGTAATTCCTTGAGAATCACGAATAGGGACAGCAAAGTCTCCGCTGCCTCCGGCACTGCAAAAGATACACCCTCTGTAGTCAAGGGTGCCATCTCTGTTTGGGCAGGAAAGCCCCGCATTTAATGCTGTTTTGTACAGCTTTTCGCCATAAGTGTTTTTGCAGTAGGCATCCAGGGAATAGTAAGGCTTTCCATGCCAGTTGTTATAAGGATTATTTAAATGGTCTGAAGAATGTTGGGTCATGTGATGCTTATTTAATGTGAGATTTTACTGCCTCAGCAACCATCTCTGCAACCTTGGGATTAAATGCCTCTGGCATAATATTATCTTCATTTAATTCTTCTTCAGGAACAAGAGAAGCAATGGCATTGGCGGCTGCAAGCTTCATTTCTTCTGTAATCTGTGAGGCACGTCCTTCCAAAGCGCCCTTAAAAATACCCGGAAAAGCAACTACGTTGTTGACCTGATTAGGGAAATCGCTGCGTCCTGTACCTACCACCCTTGCGCCGGCAGCTTTGGCAAGATCCGGCATGATTTCCGGTACTGGATTTGCCATGGCAAAGAGAATAGCATCCCTGTTCATGGAGGAAACCATTTCCTTAGAAACAATGCCGGGAGCTGAAACACCCACAAAGATGTCTGCACCTTTCAGGGCATCTGCCAATGTACCGGTTTCGTTATTCAGGTTAGTAACTTCAGCCATTTTCTTCTGCATCCAGTTAAGTCCTTCGGTATCCTTAGATACAATTCCTACCTTATCGCACATAATAATATTGGGAAAACCATAGGTAAGAAGCAGCTTGGTAATGGCGACTCCGGCACTTCCGGCACCGTTAACCACGACCTTACAATCTTCTTTCTTTTTGTTTACCACCTTAAGTGCATTGATGATACCTGCAAGAACCACAATGGCAGTTCCATGCTGATCGTCATGAAAAACAGGGATATCAAGTATTTCCTTCAAACGTTCTTCAATTTCAAAGCACCGAGGAGCACTGATGTCCTCTAAGTTGATGCCGCCAAAACCTGGAGCAAGATAAGTAACCGCTTTTATGATTTCCTCTGTATCCTGTGTATCCAGACAGATAGGCACTGCATTGACACCGCCAAATTCTTTAAAAAGAACCGCTTTGCCTTCCATAACCGGCATTGCGGCATAAGGACCAATGTTTCCTAGTCCAAGCACAGCACTTCCGTCTGAAACGACTGCTACAGTGTTGGCTTTCATTGTATATTTATATGCAGCTTCCTTGTCCTCCGCAATGACCTTACAGGGTTCTGCAACTCCGGGAGTATAAGCAAGAGATAAATCTTCCCTGGATTTTACGGGAGTTTTGGAAATGGTTTCCAGTTTACCGTTCCATTGTTCATGCAGCATTAATGCTTTTTCGTTAGTAGTCATGATGGATACCTCACTTTATGATAAAATATTATTTTAATCTTTTCTTATCATATAATATTTCGTTCTGCCGTGCAAGGCGAAAGGAAGGAAATAGATATTTTTTGGTTACGGTTTGGTTACACTTGATATGGTATATGTAATGTGTTATATAAGAAGAAACATGCAAAAGAAAAGGAGTTTATTTATGAAAAGAAAATGGATTGCATTGATGATGGCGGCAATGATGCTGGCCGGTGTAAGTGGTTGTGCAGGAAAAAGTGCACAGAAGGTAGAAGAGAGTTTACAGGCAGAGAGTGAGACTATCATTGAGGACGTGGAAGCAAATGTTGAGCAGATGCTTCCCCTTACAGATGCAGTGATGTGCTGCCTCTTAGAACAGGGCTATACCTATACACCGGAAGATCCGCAGGTGCTCTGGAGAATGATTTACTATGTGACACCTGAATACAGTGATCAGGCAGTGATTGATGGTGATGTGATGGAGCTTCCGGTCAGCGCAGTGGAGGAAATTGCAGCTGCATTGTACAGTGGTTATCAGGGGCTGCCTGATATATCTGTTGTTCAGGATGACAGAATAGGATACAATGCGGAAAAGGATGTTTATCGTTTCGGCTTAGGTGACAGAGGGTTGAGTGATTACGAAATGATGAATTTTGCAACTAATGAAGATGGTTCTGTTACCATGAAAGTAAGACTGTTTGATGTGACGGATGATACAACAATCTGCGAGGGGACGTTTGTACTTCAGCCAAATGGTGGTGCTGATGGACCATACAAATATGCTATTTCAGCAGCAGAAATCGATGCAAAGTTATGAGGCTAAAAGAATATTCTTTACAGGTTGCCTATCCTATGCTATTATAAGTAGTAATGAAAACCACATACCACGGTTATAGTAAAGCGGATGTGGTGGTTTTGGAGGTTGATATGAACTATAAAATAGTAGCAGACAGTTGTTGTGAATTTCCGGCAGAGCTTATGGCAGATCCCAGATATGAAAATGTAGCACTGGGATTGGAAGTAGAAGACGAACTGATTATGGATGATGAGAACTTTGATCAGGCACAATTTTTGGCAAAGGTAGCCGCATCACCGAAATGTCCCAAGTCTTTTTGCCCTTCGCCAGAAAAGTTTAAAGAGGCTTATCGGACAGATGCGGAGAATGTATTTGTGTTTACATTATCCTCCAAGCTAAGTGGCAGTTATAACAGCGCTGAAATCGGTATTCAGCTCTATAAGGAAGAATATGGAGAGAAGAATATCTTTGTATGTGATTCTCATTCCGCAAGCTGCGGTGAAACACAGCTTGCCTATAAAGCAGCGGAGTGGTCAGAGGAAGGTCTTCCTTTTGAAGAAATCTGCAGAAAGCTGATTGAATACAGAGATCAGATGAATACTTACTTTGTATTAGATAATC
>CAMBLS010000206.1 GCA_945868485.1 uncultured Lachnospiraceae bacterium
TTCCTTATTTTGATTCAAGATTGCGAACGAGCTTCGCGAGTTTCGCAATTACCTAAATCATAATAAAAAATATACTGTTGTAATGTTCCCTCATACCCTCTGTATTTTTCAAAAGGAAAGCCTTGGGGATACTGCTCTCTGAGCACTTTATCAATGTGCGTATCCACGGGAAAGGCCTCTGTCTTATGCAGGGCAAACAGGCAAATACAGTTTGCAACCTTATACCCCACTCCACTTAACTTACAAAGCTCTGCCATTGCCGCTTTATAATCCATTTTTCGTATTACATCAAGCTTCACTTCACCTGAAACAATGCTTTGCGCTGTTTTTTGAACATACTTACTGCGGTATCCAAGATTGCAGGCATACAAATCTTCCAGTGAAGCTGCAGCCAGTGCCTTAGGTGTAGGGAATGTGTAATAATGCTTTCCCGCTTCTGTCTGCTTTTCTTCCCCATACTTTTTGCACAATAAATCAATGCATTTTCGAATCCGCTTAATATTATTCTGTGAAGATATGATAAAGCTGATAATCATTTCCCATAAATCCTGGCAAAGAATCCTTATTCCGCTACCATAGGATGCTGCTTCCAAAAGATAGGCATCTGCACTGTCTATAAGACCAATAATTCTTCCATAGTCTTCCTTCAAATCAAAGTATTCTTCCCACACCTGTTCAAATTCTTCTGGTGTACATTGGAAGGAAATTTCATTCTGCTTTTGCTCTATTTCCAGATAACGTCCAAAAGCAGTCAATGCATATCTCTCACTATGTCTTTCATTGCTTTCTTTGTCATCAACAGCTGCTTCATCCAGCCTTTCAAGCCGGAAGCATTGCCCTGATTCACAGATTTGTCTGACTGAAAAATAATCTTTTGTTATGTTAACCATTTTGCTTTTCTTTCAACATTTTAATTTCCTGTTTATGCCCCTCATCATCCAATGGTGTTTCCAGATAAAAAGGAAGTTCTCTTAATGCCGGATGCTCAATCACTTTAAGCAATGCCTCCAGCCCGATTTCTCCACTGCCAATTGTTGCATGGCGGTCCTTATGGGAACCAAAGGGCATCATACTATCATTTAAATGAATGGCTTTCAACAGCTCAAGCCCTAATACACGGTCAAACTGGGAGAGCACGCCCTCTAAATCATTTACAATATCATATCCTGCTGAAAATACATGGCAGGTATCAAGGCAAATGCCTATCCTCTCCGGATGCTCCACACCGTCCCGTATCTTTTTCAATTCCTCAAAGGTTACACCAATTTCAGTTCCCTTACCGGACATGGTCTCCAAAAGCACCATAATGTTTTCATTTCCTGTAATTGCCTGATTTAACCCTGCAATAATATTTTTAATTCCTGCTTCCACACCGATACCGGTATGGCTCCCCGGATGAAATACTATATTTTCTATGCCAAGGGCATCCATCCTGGCAATATCTTCCCTTATCACCATACAGGCAAACTCATACACCTTTTCCTGTGCGCTTGCAAGATTCATTGTGTAGGGTGCATGAGCCAGTAGAGGCCCGAAGTTATGCTCCTTTCGGATTACCTGAAATCGTTCCACCTCATCCGAACTGTAATTTTTATAGCCGGAACCTCTTGGATTCCGGCTAAATATCTGCATGGTGTTCGCCTCCATCTTTACCACATTTGTGGCTGCTTTAGCGATTCCATCAGCAATGGACATATGACTTCCTACTGTTAACATCAATCTTTAACCTCAATCAATTCATATTCCCGTAAACCAATTCCCAAAGCTTCTGCTGCTTCGATGGTATGAATACCGTTACGGCTTTCTATCCTTTCAATCAAATGATCTCTTCCCGGATCATCCGTCGCCGCATACACCATGTCAAGACAAGCCTGATCAATGGCAACAGGATCAGTAGATACCATGATACCAATATCCCTCATACAAGGATCCTCTGCCACTGCACAGCAATCACAATCAACAGACATATTTTTCATAACATTGATATAAACTGCATTTCCTTTAAAATAATCTACAATAGAGGCTGCCGCATCTGCCATTGCCTCTAAAAAAGAATCATGATCTGCTGTCCAAAGTTCTTCCGGCTTTCCCACCCCGTGAATATATGCCTTCCCGTAGGAGGAAGCAAATCCGATAGATAACTGCTTTAAGGCTCCGCCATATCCGCCCATGGGATGTCCCTTAAAATGAGATAACACAAGCACAGAATCATAATTTACGAGATTCTTCCCTACATAGTTTTTCTGAATACGCTTTCCCCGTGGAAAGACAAGCTCCTTATCAGGTCCTTCTGCATCCAGCAGATCTACCGTAAAATAATCACTCCACCCATGTTCCTTAATGGTCTGCCAATGCTTCTTTGTAGTATTCCTTGTCCCCTCGTAAGCGGTGTTACACTCTACCACTGTACCGCCTACAAAATCAATTACCGGTTTCCAAAACTCCGGTCTTAAAAAATTTTGATTTCCAGTCTCTCCTGAATGGAGTTTAACTGCCCTTTTTCCCGGCAGTTCCTTATCAATTAATTTGTATAACTCCAATACCCTTTCAGGCGAAATTGTTCTTGAAAAATACACTTTTGAACTCATTACTGCCACCTCCTATGTAAACCCATAGAACTGTAATCTATGCCATATTCCATATTATAAGATGAAATAACTCTTTTTACAATCCTAGCCTTGCACAAAGCTGTGGTGTACTGCCTCGACCTTATCTCTTATATCCAAAAAGACCTCTGCAACGATTGGATCAAAGTCCTGTCCACTTCCCTGCTCAATAATTCCAAAGCACTTTTCCAGTGGCATTGCATCTCGATAACATCGTTTTTCAGAAACTGCGTCAAAAACATCTGCTACTGCCATGATACGGGCACACAGAGGAATTTCCTTTCCATTCAGTCCGTCAGGATAGCCCTTTCCATTCCACTTCTCATGGTGAAAGCGTGCCACCTCATACGCCATTTTGCGGTATTCCCTGTTTCCAAGATTTTTAAATGTTTCTTGTATGATTCTTCCACCATTTGGTGCATGACCCTTCATGATCGTAAATTCCTCATCCGTAAGCTTACCTGGCTTTTGCAAAATAGCATCAGGTACGGAAATTTTTCCAATGTCATGCATTGGTGCCGCCTTAATCAGGTTGGTAATATAGTCTTTGGTGAGAATATTGCTATACAAACCTCTGTCGCAAAGCTCCTCTGCAATCAACTGTACATACATACTGGTACGCTTGACATGTCCACCCGTGCTGTCATCACGGTTTTCAATCAAATTGGCAAATGCCATTACCGTTTCACTATGATAACAGGAAAGCTGCTTGATTGCCGGGTCCTCAAGGTTCATATAAACTCCAAGAATCAAAACCGTTACTGCAATACTCGTAATTAAAGCCTCCGGAAATACCATCTGAAAACCTGTAACCACCGCCATCACAAACAGATAGGTAAAAATACCGGCTCTCTTATGACTTTCTATATAATTCCATCGTCTGAAAAAGGCAGCAATGGTGAACAAAAGATAGGTTGCAGCCATTATAAAACAAGTATATGCCGAAACCCCCATTGAATAATTTGTGACACTTCCAATTTCATATCTTAAAGAGCCTATACTCAGCAGAACTACCACAATGTTAACTAAAAATGGTGCAAAAATAATAACTCTTCCCGCCTTTTGCTGCGGATAGGCACCTGTAATCAAAAGCATATACAGACACAAAACAAAAATAACTGCATCAAGACTGCTCAGAAATAATGCGTGCAGAATACGATTCAGAACAGGGTTTACCGTCTCAAGATGGTTTACCGTGTATGCTGTTACACCATCTAATATAACACTTGCAATCCCAAGGGACAATAATTCATCAAAAAGTGTCTTTTCCATTTTCTGTTTGTATCCTCTGCATTCGCGGACATAGGTATATGCCATATATATAAGCATAATCAGGCAGCCTATTTGCAGCTTACAATGTTCCATGTATTATTTTAATCCTTTCTCTTATCTGTCAGTTTCTTTACCGGAATCTGTATCTCTGACAACCATTCTTCCTCTTTTTCCTTATTCCAAACTCCATCAATATAAGATTCTCTGATATTACCACAAATTTCATATCCATTTTCTTCAATAAACTTAAGAACCGCAGCATAAGATTTATAGAATGTGGCATAGGAACCTTTGTGAAAAATACAGGCTGCCTCTGGAATATCAGACAATGTCTTAAATTTTACCTTGGCAGAATCCTGTTTCTTTTCTGTTACAGCCTGGCATACTTCAACTAAAATATCCTCTGACTTCTCCCCTGGTTCAAGATAATGCGTAAAACAGTAGTCTGGTTCGGCACATTCACATCCTAGTCGTTCCATCTCTACCCCCAATTCAGGCATCAGTTCAAACAATCCATCATAAGATTTAATTCTTCTTTCCATGGTGCAGACTGTTACCTCTGGAAGTCTTTTGACCAATATCGGTGCTGCCAGATTTACCCCTTCCTTTGAAAGATAGCTTTCTATCTGCGCAAGCTTTGCGGTCAGTACGG
>CAMBLS010000207.1 GCA_945868485.1 uncultured Lachnospiraceae bacterium
GAACAATATTTTCTGTACAGAGATTATTACTGGCATGGAGGATATTTTAAGAAAAAAGGGCTATGCAACGATTGTGTGTGATTGCAGAACAGATAAGAACTTAGAACGTGAGGCAACAGAATTTCTGTATCGAAAGCGTGTGGACGGGATTATTAATATGCCTGTGGATTCTACCGGAGCACATTTAAAACAGTTTGCATCAGCCGGGAAGCCTATCGTTATCATTGACCGAAAGCTGCCCCAGCTGGCATGTGACAGTGTTTTGGTGGATAACCGTGATGCGGCCAGAAAGGCTGTGGAGATTCTGATAAGGAATGGACATCAGAATATCGGCATGATTACTGGACCAGAGGATATTTATACCGCCAGGGAACGCTGTCATGGTTACGTGATGGCATTAGAAGAGGCAGGAATTAAAGTAAATAAAGACTTGATTGTGCACAGTGATTATACCATTCGTGGTGGCGTGGCGGGGGCAGAAGGACTGCTGGATGCCCATCCGGAGATGACAGCATTATTTGCTTCCAATTATGAACTGACAATGGGTACAATGATTGTTTTAAATGAGCGTGGAATCAGCATCCCCGAGGAAATGTCGGTGATTGGTTTTGATAATCGTGAGTTTGCCAGGGCATTGCATCCAAAGTTGACGATTATTACGCAGCCTACTGAAGAGATTGCTGCACAGGTTGCAGAAACAATGTTAAGCCGTCTGGAGTCAGGGGCACAGGATGCATGGAAGGAATTATATTTACAGACAGAGGTAATGTCTGGGAAATCAGTTAAGAATCTTTTAATTTAGACTTAGGATCAGGAGAAAAAACGTGGGGGCATATTTATTAGGAATTGATATTGGAACAAGTGCCTGTAAGGTGGCACTTTTTGAAAGAAGCGGTAACGTGCTGGCACAATCCAATCAGCCTTATCAACTTTATTATCCTCACCCAGGCTGGGTGGAACAGGATGCAGATGAGTGGTGGAGTGCAATTTGTGACGGTATCCGGGATGTATTGGGAAAAAGCAGGGTACAGCCCACAGAGATTGAAGCCATTGGAATTGATGGACAGAGCTGGTCGGCCATTCCCGTAGACAGAGAAGGAAATGCACTGGCGCGTACACCCATCTGGATGGATACCCGGGCTCGCGACATTTGTGACCGGGTAAAAAAGGAGGTTGGCTTTGAACGCATTTTCTCGGTGGCAGGCAATGATTTTCTGCCCAGCTACACTACACCTAAGATGCTTTGGTTTAAGGAAAATGCGCCGGAAATTTATAAAAAGACAGATAAATTCTTGCAAAGCAACAGTTATATTGTTTTAAAGCTGACCGGTATGATGAGTATGGATTTATCACAGGGTTATGGGGTTCATTTTTTTAAGATGGATGACTGTACTGTGGATGGTGATCTTGCAGAAGAGCTTGGATTGTCTGTAGATCAGATACCACAGCTGTATGGCTGTCATGAAATAGTAGGCAAGGTGACGAAAGCAGCGGCAGCGCAGACAGGCTTAGCAGAGGGAACGCCGGTGGTGGCAGGAGGTCTGGATGCTGCCTGTGGAACTCTGGGGGCAGGTGTGTATCTGCCGGGACAGACCCAGGAGCAGGGTGGTCAGGCAGGAGGCATGAGCATTTGTCTGGACCATGCACTGGCACATCCGAAGCTGATTTTGGGGACCCATGTGGTTCCTGGTATGTGGCTGCTTCAGGGCGGCACAGTGGGAGGCGGCGGAACGCTGCGTTGGTTTAAGCAGGAGTTTGGTGCAGATTTATCCTTTGATGAATTGACCATGCTGGCAGAACCTGTTCAGGCGGGCAGTGAGGGTGTGATATTCCTTCCTTATATGGCTGGGGAACGTTCACCCATCTGGAATCCGGATGCCAAAGGCGTTTACTATGGATTAGGCTTTGATAAGACCAAGGGACACATGGTGCGTGCAACCTTAGAGGGTGTTGCATATTCACTGGAACACAATCTCAGGGTAGCAGCCGAGGTTGGTGCAACAGTGGATGAGCTGGTTGCCATGGGCGGTGCAAGCAACAGTCGTCTGTGGACACAGATTAAGGCAGACGTTACAGGGAAGACCATTAAGGTGCCCACTTCTGATACGGCAACCACACTTGGAGCAGCCATACTGGCAGGTGTAGGTGTCGGTATGTATGACAGTTTCGAGGAAGCAGTGAGAGAAACTATCGTCATTACCCGTGTGCAGGAACCAGATATGGGGACACACAGGCAGTATCAGAAATATATGAAGATGTATCTGGAACTGTCAGAAACTCTGACTCCCATGTTTCAGAAGAAATTTGAATAAAAAATGAAAATGAAAAGAAAGAAGGCAAGGTCACAATGAAAATGAAAGCAGGCGTTGTACATGGAGTAAAGGATATTCGATATGAGGATATTGAAAAACCGGTTCCAGGGCAGGGACAGGTACTGGTCAAGGTTAAATATACTGGTATCTGCGGTTCAGACATTCCCAGAGTCAATGAAGGAACAGCACATTATACACCAATTGTTTTGGGTCATGAGTTTTCAGGAACGGTAGAGGCAGTAGGAGAGGGTGTAACAAGGGTAAAGCCCGGTGATCGTGTGGCAGGTATCCCACTGGTGCCCTGTATGAAATGCGAGGATTGTCAAAAGGGTAATTATTCTTTGTGCAAGCATTATGATTTTATAGGTTCACACTCTTTTGGAAGCTATGCCGAATATGTATGTGTGCCGGAAAGCAATGCAGTGAAATTTGATGATTCTGTCAGCTTTGAAAAAGGTGCATTTTTTGAGCCTGCAACAGTGGCACTCCATGGCTTGGAACGTACAGATTTTAAAGGCGGCAGGACAGTGGCAATTCTTGGCGGTGGCACCATAGGAATGATGACGATGCAGTGGGCGAAGATTTTCGGTGCAAAGAAGGTTGTTGTATTTGATATTGTTGATGAGCGTCTTGAGCTTGGTATGCGGCTTGGGGCAACTGCAGGAATCAACACCTCCAAGGACAATTTTATGGAAGAAGCTATGGCAATGACGCAGGGGCGTGGATTTGATTATGTATTTGAGACTGCTGGAAATGTGATTACCATGAAGATGGCATTCAAGCTGGCTGCAAATAAAGCAGAGGTCTGCTTTATCGGAACGCCTACCAGAGAGCTTACCTTCAGTGTAAGCGAGTGGGAGCAGATGAACCGTAAGGAATTCAAACTGACCGGTTCATGGATGAGCTATTCTGCACCATTCCCGGGGCATGAATGGGATTTGGTTGCGCACTATTTTGGTACTGGTGAACTTAAATTTGATGATTCCTTCGTGTTTGAGAAGATTGGTCTTAGCAAAATTGATACTGCATTTGCCAAATTCCTTGTACCGGGAACCGTCAAAGGCAAAATTCTGATTGATAGTGAGGCATAGAGTATGGTACTGACAGTAACACTTAATGCTGCAATTGATAAGCGGTATGTGGTAGAAAATTATCAGGTAGGCGAAGTAAACCGTGTCAAGGAATGCGCTTTTGTGGCAGGAGGCAAGGGACTGAATGTTTCCAAAACTGCTAGGATTGCCGGGGCAGATGTACTGGCAACAGGATTTGTAGGAGGACATGCAGGCGCTTATATTATCGAGGCTGTGGAAAAGCAGGATGTGAAAACTGATTTTATACAGGTAAAGGGCGAAAGCCGCTCCTGCATTAATATCTATGATTCTGTAAATAAGACCCAGACAGAGTTTCTGGAGCCAGGGGTAGTGGTAAGTGAGGAAGAACAGCGTGCCTTTTATCTGAAGTTTGGTGAACTGATTGAAAAGTGCGATGTGGTTGCAATGTCGGGCAGTGTGCCAAAGGGTGTTGGAACAGATATGTATCCTAGGCTGGTCCAGATGGCGAAGACTGCCGGTAAGAAAGTGATTGTGGATACCAGCGGAGCTCTTTTGGATGAGGTTGTTAAGGCAAAACCCAATATGATCAAGCCTAATATTGATGAGATCCGGCTGCTTACCGGCAGACCGATTTCAGACCGGGAGGAACTGATTGAGGCGGGAATGGAGCTGCAAAAAAGCGGAATTGATCGTGTGGTAATTTCACTTGGAGCAGATGGCTCACTGATGTTTGTAGATGAGGGGGTCTATCAGGCGATTGTTCCAAGGATCGATGCGGTAAATACAGTGGGATGCGGAGATTGCATGACAGCAGGTTTTGCCATCGGTTTCGAGAAGGGAATGGCACCGGAAGAAGCACTTCGCTTTGCGTCAGCCACCTCTGCAGCAAGTGCAATGAGAGAGGAAACAGGATACTTTGTAAAAGAAGATATGGAAGCTCTCTTCAACAAAATAGAAATTAAAAAATTGAAATAGTAAAAGGAGGTTTTATAATGACAGCAGTAAATCCGGCAAATGTTCCGAAAGTCAAACTGAATAACGGCAAAGAAGTTCCATGCATGGGCATGGGAACCTTTGGTTCCGACCGTTTTACATCGGAGCAGGTAAGTAATGAGGTATCTGGAGCAATTAAAGCAGGGTATCGCAT
>CAMBLS010000208.1 GCA_945868485.1 uncultured Lachnospiraceae bacterium
CACCGGTGTTTTCTTCATGGATAATCCCAGCAAGTTTTCGTATTCCTGACTTTCCATATCTAATACTTCTATCAGATTTTCCATCAAACTTGCCACTGGGATTACCTCATTTCTTCATATTTCTGGAACAGCTTATCTGCAAAGCTGTCTGCACTTACCTCATAAGTGCCGGCCTTTATTCTGGCCTTAATCGGAGCAGTTACATCTTCCCTGATATCACTGCTTCCTGCCACAGCCTGTTTTGCCGTCTGAATATCTTTTCCGATGCTGGAAATCTGCAGCTGATCTGAAAAGCTTACATTGCTCTTAGACTGGGGCTTTGCTGTCTTCTTCGTATTGTACAGCTGTTGAACCTGTGTATAAGCTTCTATACGCATGGAACTCCTCCTTCCGTGGATTTTCCTTTTGTGCCTTGTTATTTCTGCTCAATATTTGTATCGGACAATTTCGGTAAGACTTTAGTCCATTTTAATTTTTTAGGAAGAAAATTTTAGGAAGAAACTTCCCATAAAGCGTCAAAAAGCGCCTCTCATCTTTTTGGGATGCGAGGCGCCTTTGTCAGTTTCTTTCGGTATTATTTGTCAAATTCCGGTTTCATATCAAGACCACGATTCTGGTCCCCCTGAGGGTTTGAACCAAATACATAGTCATTACCGGGCAGAACTGCATTTAAGATGATACCTGCAAGCGCTGCAATGGCAAGACCAGTGAGTGTAATAGAGGTTCCACCGATTGTAAAGGTAAGTCCACTGCTGAAGCCTAAACCGCTTACCAGGATTACTGCTGCAATAATCAGATTTCTGGACTTTGTAAAATCAACCTTGTTTTCCACTACATTTCTTACACCGATTGCGGAAATCATACCATAAAGCATGAAGCTAACACCACCAATGATTGCAGAGGGAATGGAACCAATGATTTCTGCCATCTTGGGAATGAAGCTGAGTACCACTGCGTAAACTGCAGCAAGGCGGATAACCTTGGGATCATAAACCTTACTAAGCTCCAAAACGCCTGTGTTTTCACCATAAGTTGTGTTTGCAGGACCACCGAACATTGCAGATAAGGATGTTGCAAGTCCATCACCGATCAGTGTTCTGTGAAGTCCCGGATCTTCAATGAAGTTTTCGCCTACTGTTGCGGAAATTGCAGACATATCACCAATATGCTCCATCATGGTTGCAAGGGCAATAGGTGCCATTACGAGAATTACAGTAATATCAAACTTGCAAATCTGGAAGGGCGGTAAGCCTACCCAGTTTGCAGCCTGAACACCTGCAAAATTCAAAATTGCGCTTCCATCAGGATTTGTAACGCCTACTGCATTCAAAACCAATGCCACTGCATAGGAAATGACTACGCCAAGCAGAATGGGAATAATCTTAAACATCCCTTTTCCCCAGATATTAAAGATAATAATGGTGCCCAGTGCAATGATTGCAAGTAACCAGTTGGTTGATGCATTGGAAACAGCGGAAGGTGCCAGTGAAAGTCCAATACAGATAATAATTGGTCCTGTCACAACCGGAGGTAGGAAACGCATTACCTTCTTAATACCGATTAACTTGATTACCAACGCCAATACCAGATATAAAAGACCTGCTACTACAATACCACCACATGCATAGGGGAGCTTCTCTCCCATGGTCATATCGGCAAAAATTCCTGTATTCAGATTTGCCACTGTCTGAAAACCGCCTAAAAAAGCAAAAGAAGAACCTAAAAATGCAGGTACCTTCAGTTTGGAGCAAAGATGGAAAAATAAAGTTCCAAGTCCTGCACAAATCAAGGTTACCTGAATTGAAAGTCCTTCTCCCTCAAAATAAACGTTTACTAAAATGGGTACTAAAATTGTTGCGCCAAACATGGCGAACATGTGCTGTAATCCTAGAAGCAGCATCTTGGGAACTCCAAGGGTTCTGGCATCACGGATTGCTTCCTGCTGATTGTTCATCAACTTCTCCTCCTCATTTATGTACTTTTGTTTTACTACTGTTAAAGAGTATAATGATTCTTATCTCTTATTACAAGTAAAAAAGTAAAATTCATATAATTTTTTTATAATAGAGCGCTTCTGTGGTTGACTTCATTATAAAGTTGCACTAAAATTTTACATAGTATGATAAATAATGACGCAAGGAGGATTTACCATGGAAAAATTAGCAGACATGGATAATGTATTTATACTGGATCATCCCTTAATCCAACACAAAATTTCCCGTCTTCGTGACGAAAATACCGGCACTAACGAGTTCCGTAAATTAATCGAGGAGATTGCCATGCTTATGGGTTATGAAGCCTTGCGTGATCTTCCTACAGAGGATGTAGAAATCAAGACTCCCATTGAAACCTGTATGACTCCCATGATCTCCGGAAAGAAAATGGCGATTGTCCCTATTCTCCGCGCAGGTTTAGGTATGGTAAGCGGCATCCTTGCTCTGGTTCCCTCTGCCAAGGTTGGACATATTGGTTTATACAGAGACCCTGTAACTCACGAACCTCACGAATACTACTGCAAGCTCCCTGAACCCATAGACCAGAGAACCATCGTCGTTCTGGATCCTATGCTGGCTACAGGCGGTTCCGGTGCAGAGGCAGTTGACTTTATCAAACAGCACGGTGGCAAAAACATCAAGTTCATGTGTATCATTGCTGCCCCTGAAGGCCTTAAAAAATTAAGGGAAGCACATCCTGATATCCAGATTTATGTAGGACATCTCGACAGATGCTTAAATGAAAACGCTTATATTTGTCCCGGTCTTGGAGATGCCGGCGACCGTATCTTCGGAACCAAGTAACTTAAACAGCCGTCATTTTTTCAGTAATGACGGCTGTTCTGTTATGCAACATTGCCTCCATGCCCGTGCTTTTTACATGTCCTTTCATACTCCATAAGCTTTTGCTTCTCATCCTGACTCAAGTTTCTGGGTACCTCTATTTGAATCACTATATATTCGTCTCCCCTGTGGATTGGATTTTTCATTGATGGAATCCCCTTATTCCTCAACCGAATCTTGCTTCCAGATTGTGTTCCTGGGGCAATCTTGCAGGATACCTTTCCAGTCAGAGTTGGAACGATTGCCTCCCCACCCAATACTGCTGTGGTATAGGGGATGTTTACTGTCACATAAACATCATTCCCCTTTCTCTCATAACCCGGTTTGGGTGAAATATGTACCTTCAGCATCAAATCGCCGGAGGCACCGCCGCCAATACCAGATGCCCCTTTTCCTTTTAACCGTACGCTCTGCCCTTCATCGATACCAGCAGGAATATGTACCTGAAGAGAACTGGTCTTGCCGTTTGCATCCTGCAAATGTAAGATCTTATCGCATCCCGAAACTGCCTCTTCAAAACTAATCTGAATGTCTGCCTGGGCATCGGCACCTTTCTGTCTGAAGTGTCTGTTGCCAAAATTGCTTCCGAAGCTACCTCCAAAGAAATCTTCAAACAGATCATCAAAGGCACCGCCCATATCCTGGTCGCCAAAATGAAATTCCCTTGTAAAGCTTCGCTGCCCGCCGGAATGATCCTCACCTTCCCTGAATCCCTCTTCAAATGCCGCAAAGCCATACTTGTCATACAGGTTTTTCTTCTTGGCATCACCAAGGACATTATATGCCTCAGTGACTTCTTTAAACTTCTGCTCTGCCAGCTTATCTCCGGGATTCGTATCAGGATGATATTTCTTGGCTAACTTCCGGTAAGCTCTTTTGATCTCTTTCTCATCAGCGTTACGATTGATACCGAGGACCTCATAATAGTCTCTTTTTCCCATCAATTATCACCTCCCGAACCAAAAGTGGGGATACACAGTGTATAACCGGTATCCCCATCTGTTGTTTATCCTATTGCAAAGACTTCCTGCATACGGGACCATCAGCCTTCAATGGTGATAAACTTATTTTCCTCTACTTTTGGCTTCGCATCTTTCTTAGGAACAGCAACCTTCAGAATACCATCCTCAAATTTTGCCTTGATATCATCCTGTTCAATGTCATCGCCCACATAGAAGCTTCTGCTGCATGTGCCATAATATCTTTCTCTGCGAATATACTTGCCGGAGTCATCCTTCTGGTCATCATTCGTCTTAGTGGATGCTGTAATGGTCAGATAACCATCCTTCAGCTGTGCCTGCACATCCTCTTTCTTGTATCCGGGAAGATCAATATCCAGCTCATAGCCAGCTTCGTTCTCCTTCACATCTGTCCTCATAACAGCAGCTGTAGGGACGCTGTATCTTGCAACATTCTTAACCGGACGTGCAAAATCATCAAACCAATCATCAAATAAACTTTCTCCAAAAATACTAGGCATTAACATATGTCATTCCTCCTTTAATCAGCGGTATTTGTACCGTAAATGTTTTTGTTTTATTTGTTATACTTGTGTTATAACACTAAAATTAGCGCTCGTCAATAGAGAGTGCTAATAATTTTTATTAAGATTCTATAAACTTTCTAAAGGAAAAATATACTG
>CAMBLS010000209.1 GCA_945868485.1 uncultured Lachnospiraceae bacterium
TTTGATTGTCAACTCCACCATTTCTGCAAAAACTGCCGAAATGGTGGAGTTTTTTATTTTTTCCACCAAAATTGCAAAATCCGTCCAAAATGGTGGAGTGGCGATTAGACATTACCTATGCAAAGAGGCTTGCTATTACATTGATTGATATGTTAATATTTTGTTTAAGAGGTGGCAAAAAATGAAGAATGAACCATATCAAAATATTGCAGAACTATATGAGAGCAACCGATTGTGGGTTTACGGATTCTTTCGAAAAAAGCTTAACAGCATTGAGGTTGCAGAAGATTTAGCACAGACCCTTTGGTTGAAATTTTTCCAAATATACGAGTCGGTACGACTGAAAGATGATAAAGCCGTTAAAGCATACTTGCGCAGTATGGCAGAACATCTTACAGCAGATTACTTTCGAAGTCAGCAAAAGTCAAAAGAGCTTATGCAGGAACTATCTAATCTGCTAGATCAAAATCAGTCGACCAACAATGTTTTTGAGGAGGCATTTCCAGAAGACCCTTTAGAATATTTGGACGATGCGTATGAGGTTCTAAGTGAGGAAGAAAAGCTTCTGATTTTCCTAAAATATAATGAACAGCTAAATAGCAAAGAAATAGCAATAGTTATGGGAATTTCACCGTCGCTTGTCCGCATGCGACTTAGCAGAACTAGAGAAAAACTACGCAGTGAATTACATAAGAAAATGAATAAGTAGAGGAGGTGACACGATGGAACAAAAATTTATATATAACTTAGCAAAGAAAATAGATGATGAATTTGAGAAGGAATATTTTGAATTGGAAGAGTTGGGAAAAGACTTTTCTTCGGAGCTCGATAGGAAACTTCTTGAAGCAGCAAAGTTTTATGACAGAGAATATGCAGGAAGTAGAAAGAAAAGAAAAAATATGCAGTTGCTTAAAAAAATTGCGGTTTTTATACTTGCATTTATTTCTGTCAATGCTGTTGCCATCGGCACATCGGATGCCTATAGGCAGTTCATTTTTCATGGATTTGAAAATGAGGATAACGATTCAATCACGTTCCGAACTCAGGCTGAGCAGGATATGATTGGAATTTGGACAGATTACTGGTATCCGGCATACTTGCCGGAAAACTATGAGATTGTTGCAGCAGAAGAAAGTGGCAAAACAAAATATATACAAATTCAAACCACATCAGGAACCTTGCTGATTTCAGAATATATCGATGGGGGTGTTATATCTTTTGACACCAAGGATACAAACATTTCAGATATTTATATCAATAACTCTGTTGGAAAAAAGATTCTGAATGGCAATCAAACAATCATAGTTTATCCGACGGAAATGCAGATTTTAGAGTTTAGTTTTGACTCCGAGATTCCGGAGCAGGATATAATAGAAATTGCGGAAAATATGAAATATGTGAAATAGTGTAAAAAATTTATTAAAAAAACCAAGCAAAGTATTGAAAAAGTATTGAAAAATTTTAAAAATTTTAAAATATTTGTTGCACTTACCTCCTTTTTGCGTCTTAAATTATAGAAAAGTAAAAGGGAGGTTTTTGCATGAAAAAAAACTTAATTACAATAGTGCTAGTTTTGGTTATCATTTTTACAAACACAGTAATTTCCTATGGTGCGGAACAGAATGATAGTAGCGAAATTCGACCGCTTTATGAGGAAACAACATCGTATATGGCATCATTTGTTATTGAATCAAATGGTATTGCATTCATGGATGGTAATTTGAAATTGAAAGCAAGCTCAGATGCAGATCGAGTTTGTGCGTATGTAAAAATCACAAACACAGCCACAGGAATAATTGCCTATAATAAGACGGTAGACATGAAATATTCGTCGATACAAAAAAAATATGTTCTAGCCGAGGAATATCAGTTGAGCACAAAGGGGAGATACAAGATGGATTTAACTTACAAATGTTATGACGGAAGCACTCTGTTAGAGACAATTAAAGTCGAACCGATTATACGGACATATTCTTAAGAAAATATGACCAAGATGAAACGCTGAAATTTGGCGGGAATTATGCCATAAGAAAATAGACAGTCATCTGTTACGTTCCGAAAGAATGCTTAATCAATGAGTTGAATGATATGGTTGTCAGGGAAATTGAGCTGAAACTCCACGAGATTTTGTAGCGAAATGACTATGAGAAAGAAGCAGGGCTGATCCGGATGAAAAGAATACAGTACTGTATGAAAGCAGAAAAGGTAGACAAAAGGATCTTATCATTTAGAAGCGACAATCAAACTATATGATGGAACAACTTTGAAAGAAACAATTAAATGTGATTATGTTTCGGATAGTTTTTAGAGAAACTGCTAATGGAAATCAGCACCTGACAGTCTAAGGCTAGCGTACTTGCTTAATGATATTTTACAGAACTGCCAAAAACTTAAAAGTATCTGATATTGTAAATGTGTAGATGAAGGGGTGAGGCTGATGCGTATGTTAAACACACTATTGGACCATCGCCAGGAGGTTATTATAGCTACTATAATAGTGACTATGAGTATTTTCCTAACAATGACTGCGCAAACTATGTTTCACAATGTTTAAGGGCAGGCGGATTGCCGAATGATCATACATTATCTTCAACATGGTGGCATGATGGAACGGATTCTACGAAGTCTTGGAGATTAGTCTCTAGCATGATAGATTATTTTACTGGCGAAGGATTAACAAAGTTGGTGATAACAAGCAGTTATTCTAACGTATACCCTGGGAATCCAGGAAACGCTACACTAAATTTTTCCTATAAAGTACATTGAATCGGGGGAGATTAATTATGAAAAAAGTAAATAGATGGATATTTATTTTGCTTTTATGTGCTGCATTGATTGCTGCAATGTTTGCGGGGTGCTCGCTTAAGAGCAGTGATTCAAAAAACAAAGAGCGGGCTGAGGACTTTCTGACTGAATTTCTTACGATTAACAGCAACGGAAGAAATGATGAAATGATGAAAAATCTTCAGAACAATTCTGATATTTTTACTGACGAAGCTGTTCTTAACGATTCTTTTAAAGAATATTACAGCGGCGTATCTAAATATCTCACCGATGAATGCCTTGATAAATTCATTGCGGAACGAACAATGTGGAAGCTTGACGCGACCTTCCTCGGTGCAGGAAGCAGTTGGAAAATTGCTGCATTAGATATTCAGAATACTTCCGACGCTGATTCCTACTGCTTCAATGCCGAACTGAGCTTCGGCGGGGAAGTAAAAGAACTGATCGGGTGGCTTTCATTTACGGCGGATAATTTGATATCGTCTGTAGTACTTGACGATTACCGATATCAGTTTGAAAGGAGTAATCCCAACTGGGCAGAGGGCTTGGATGAATACGGTGTCGGCTACTACATAAAGCCGGTGAACTATCAGGCTGCTGTTCTTGATTTCTTTAACGATGAAGTATCTGAAAAAGGTATGGAATTATGGAAAGCTGACCTTAGAAAACTTGAGGAAACAGAAGGAAAAGAACTCGTTGACGAAATACGCAGATGGTGCAGTAAAAACTCAGATAAAGACTCTGCCGGGCTATGCTATCAAAAAGGAAATGAATACTGGATATTATACTATAACAAGACTATCAACGGTTTATCCGCATGGTGCGAGCCCGAATTAACCGAGGAAATGGAGTTAAAGGTGCGCATATGCTATACATATACTGATGGTTCAAAGGGAGTATGGTGTCTGGAAAAGATTTCATCACCGATCCCCCTGGAGAAAATTATAGGATACGACGATAAAACATGCGACATTCTTTTTTACGATAATTTTTCAAAGCGTTCTGCCGATGAAGATTATCTTAAAGATGTCAGCAATCTTTACGGTATAAACGGCGGCGTTGTGCCAAGATGGGACTGCAGATATATTCTGCATGACCTGATCACTGAAGAAGACGAAGGCGATACAGATACATCGGTAAAACCTGACGTAATCGGAGATTTCAAGGTTTCGGATGAAGTCAAAAAAGAGATCCGGCAAATATATAAGAACGAATGGAAAGAAAAAGAGGGCCTTATGGTTCATAAGACAGGGGACGCATACTGGATTTATTACTGTGACAGGAGTAATAAGAAGGATGCAGATATAAGCATCAGGATAGAAGGCAATAAACTTATTATGAACTGTTATGACAATGCGAAATACTTACCTGTTATTGAACCATTTTGCTGGAAACTTTTTGCGGTAAAGACACCGGTTGAAATAAATCAGATAGAGATAATAACAGATGATGACAGCCAAATTGTAACAGTCCCATACACCTTCTAATGAAATCTCAATAGATTTTAATCCAAAATCCGCAAAAAACCGCTTGCTTTCCACATTTTCTTGTGGTATATCATAAGTGCTGCGATGGATTTTGCAGCAGATTTTGAGAATAAATAATGCCGGGCATGAGCATGAGCAGGAAAGGAAACGAACATGAAGGAAGGAATCCATCCTGATTATAAGGAAT
>CAMBLS010000210.1 GCA_945868485.1 uncultured Lachnospiraceae bacterium
AAGTATTTCTCCACTCTCAATGTAAATTTCATATTTCCAGTTGATATCCGACCCCTCGTATGGTTCGTATCTGTGCGGCGGTGCCAAGAGAGCTTAGCTTTTGACGCAGGAAGGAGATATATACTTCAATATTGTTGTACTCTGCGTTGCTGTCAATTCCCCATACTTTTTCAAGTAAAAGATCCTTGGACATGATCTGCCTTGGATTTTTCAGGAAAAGTTCCATAATTTGTACCTCTTTCAATCCAAGGCGGATAGTATCATTATGGCAGGAAAGCTCCATTGTGCCCCTGTTGAGGGTCAGGTCTTCAAAGGTCAGCAGTTCTCCTGTGTAATTGTTGCTGCGTCTTGACAGCGCACGGATGCGCGCAAGAAGTTCTCCTGTGGAAAAGGGCTTGGCAAGATAATCATCATTTCCGGCATCAAGGCCTGTGATAATATCTGAGACCTCTGATTTAGCGGTCAGAAGAATGACCGGTGTAGAAATCTGTCTTTGCCGCAAAGTTTTTAAAATAGTAAGTCCGTCCATGCCGGGAAGCATAATATCCAAAAGAATCAGGTCGTAAATACCGGAACTTGCATAATCCAGTCCGTCAGGACCACGATATACCACATCTACCATGTAATTATTCTGTTTTAAAATTTCTTCAAGAGCGTCTGCAAGAGCCGCTTCGTCTTCAATCACTAATATTCTCATACAAAACCTCATGCATATGCAATTACAATTTCTACCTGAAATTATACTATAACAGAAAGCTTAATTCAGGCTTAAAACACAAATATTTCACATTTTCTATTTTATTTTTTAAGGTTATTTTAAGAGTTGATGGATATAGTCAAGATACTATAGCTGTGTTGAGGTATCAGTATGGAAGAAAATAAAAAAGAAAAAATGAGCAAAAAGAAAAAACTGACGTTGGTGTTGATTCTGGTGTTGGTAATGTTATTCATCATAGGATTGTCGGTATTCATAATACTACAGATGAAAAAGACAGAAAAATCGACTGGTCCTATGGAAAATCCATACCTAAGGGAAGGAATGGGAGAAAATGTAATCAGTTCCAGCGGATTGACGGCAGTGGGCATGTCAGAGGAAAGTCTGGAACTTGATTTCCTGGAGACAAAGCTTTATGTGGAAGACAGTTTTTTGTCAACAGGAAATGAGGTGGAAGCTGGCACTATTGTTTTTCGTATATCGGATGAGAGTCTGGAAGACGCAAAGAGAGAACTGGAAAATACAGTCACGGAGGCGGAGTTAAATTATCGTCAGGGACTTGTAGATTATGAGACTTCTTTGCTGGAGGCAAAAAAGGTCTATGAAACGGCAGAAGTAAATAGAGACTATGCACAGGCAGAATATGATAAGTCTGCCAGCGAGGCGCAAAAAGAAGTAGCATCGCTGGAAGAAGAGGTAGAAAGTGCCAGAGAGCAGGTAGAAGAATATGAGAGATCAATCAATGAAGATTACCATAGAACTTATTACAGGGTAGATGAGTTATATCAGAATTATTATGAGCATTTTACTCTGCTGATGGAAAAGTATGAGGAATGGAATATCGAAAATCTGAAGAGCCTGTATGGAAATTCCACTACAACTTCGTCTGAAACAAGTACAGGTAGTTCTACATCAGCTTCATCAGGAACAGCAAAAACATCCACGGCTTCTGCCGGGAAAAGCGAAAATGAGCAAAAGCTTTCTACCTATAATCTGTTGGATGAATTGGTACAGCAGGAGGCTAAGGAGTATAAGGAAGCACTAAAAAACTATGAAAATGCAAGGAAGCAGGCAGAGGCAGGAATTGAGGAGGCAAGAAGTAATCTGACGATACTTGAGTCGGAGCTGGTACAGGCACGGACGGCATATGAGAAAGAACTGATTCAGTGTAAGGCTGATTATGAAACAACGCATATCCGCAAATGTAGATCAGAGTGATATAGCAAAGGTTTCTGTGGGAGATGAAGCATTGGCGGTAATCAGTGAATATGGAAATTATAAAGGCACTGTGACAACCATAAATCCCGTTACACAGGCAAATAGCCGTTCATCTGTTACTTATCAGGTAACCATAACGTTGGAAGGAGATATCAGCGGGCTGGACTCCAATCTGACTGCTTCTGTTTATCTGGGACTAAATAATGTAGACGAAATGCTGGAAGAAACAGAGAAACCCGAAAACGCTGGAGAAAGGAGTGGAAACGCTCCGGAACGGAGGAAAGATGAAAGAAAGATGGAAGAATGATAAGAAATTCCGGATGCAGATTATTTTGGCAGCTCTTCTGCTCATTTTGCTGATTGGTGCATCCATCTATACAGTATTTATTAAGCCCATGCTTTCTACAGAAACCTACATTTATAAAGAGGAGCAGGTTGAAAGAGGGGATTTGATTCTGGGAATTATGGAGAGCGGTAGTCTTTCGCTGGGAGAGAGCTCTGTTGACTATGATTTGGATCTGGAAGCAGAGGATGAAGAAGATGATGAGGATACTGACGAAGATTCGGAAAATGAGGAAATTCATTATCTGGAAATAGAAGAAGTATATGTGGTAAGCGGACAGAGAATTAAGACAGGCGATCCGTTGTTTAAGCTTGATGATGACAGTGTGAAAGTAGCTTGAATTTGGAAAATGTACCCTCCGGTGAACAGCATGTGAGGCATGAATATGATGGGAGTCATGAACAATGGAAATCAGACCGCATCATCTTCGTCCAGAACGTTGGAAATAGAGGAAATTTACATAAAACCTGGTGTGGAAGTAACAGAAGACACACCACTTCTAAAGTTGTCCAAAGAAAGCGTAGAAAGCATCAGAAGACTTCTGGCAGAAGATGTTGCCAGTGCACAAATCGTCTATGAACAGGCGCAGACCGCGGAAAAAAAGGCAAAAACAGAGGCAGAGTACGAGCAGACGATTCAGACATTTCAGACCGTCGTGGAGGAAGCACAGGAAACATTGACAGAAAAGGAAGAGGAATTGACAGAAGCAAACGAAGAACTTGCACAGGACGAAGCGCTGCTTGCAGAGCAGAAGAAGGTGCTTGAAAATGCCGAGTATACAGAAGCAGGTACTGATAAGAGGGAAAATCTTTATTGGTGGATTGTTGCATGGGAGACAAAGGAAAGTGCACGGGAAATGGTGGAAACGCTGGAGGAAGAGATTGAGAACCTAGGCGAAAATATAGCAACCTGTGAGAAGGAAGTCACTGATGCATCTACACAGCTTTCCCTGGCACAGAAGAATCTTGAACTGGGAAAAATCGAGGCAGAAAGCCAACGGGCACTTAGAAGCTATAACGGGGAAAATGCACAGGAAATTTACGATGTGGCAATCAGTCAGGGAGAGTTTGAGTTAAAAAAGGCAAGGGAGGATTATGAAGAAGCCAAAGCCAAGCTGGAGGAATTTGACACACAGATTATAGAGCAGATAGTGTATGCGTCAGGAAGCGGTCTGGTAACGGATGTCTATGTGGCAGCAGGTGATACATTGACTCAGAACACGGATTTGATCAGTATGAATGATTATGATGAGGTAACGCTTATGAATATTATCGGTTGCATGGATATCTGCGATGAAGGAGAATACTATCTTGAAGGGCAGCCTGTACATGCCATGCAAGAAAAAGAACTGGGAAACATTCGAAATAAGGAAATTGGTTTTATTTTCCAAAATTATCAGTTAATTCCTACTTATGATATTTTACAGAATATTATGATGCCTTTGATTGTGCGGGGGATGAGTACGAAAGAAGCGGAAGAAAAATGTATGCCGGTTATTGAGATGTTGGGGATTATCCACAGATTAAAACATAAGCCGGTAGAATTGTCAGGCGGTCAGAAACAGAGGGTTTCCATTGCAAGAGCACTGGTAGGTGATCCCGCTCTTCTTTTGGCAGATGAACCCACAGGCGCGTTGGATACGGGGAGCGGCAGGGATGTACTTGCATTGTTCAAACAGCTTCATGAGCTGGGCAACACGATTGTCATGATTACCCACGATCTGAATGTGGCAAAGTCTGCGGAAAGAATTGTGCATATTATTGATGGATGTTTAACGGCGGAGTAAAAACTCCGCTGTTTTATTGTACATTTTTGGAATCCTGTAGTGCTGCAAGCTGTGCTTTAAGAGCAGCATTCTCAGCGCTCATGGCAGCTAAGGCAACGTCTTTTTGAGAGAGCGCTGCTTCATATTCCGAAGCTTTTTGTGCTAATTTGGTGGCTAATTCCTTTTCATGTTCCTTTTCTATGATATCAATATCAAGCATTAAAGATTCGTCAGTCATTTCGTTCAGTTCCTCCAATTCCTGATAGTGGGAATAAATGTGGTTATACAATTTATGAGTAAGACGTTTTAGTTTCCGGGCATCATCCTGTGTGATGTTGCCAAGAGAAAGGTTTTCGTTGATGCTTCCAATTATATCATTTTCTATTAATGATTTCAATGCTAAAAGGTTTGTT
>CAMBLS010000211.1 GCA_945868485.1 uncultured Lachnospiraceae bacterium
AAGCAACTTCGGGTTTGTAGGGATGATGTATGAGTGAATATAAATGTAGTCCACTTGGTAATAATGTTGAAGAAATGTTTATCGGGCCATTTGGAAGTAGCCTAAAAAATGAATGCTTTGTTGATGAAGATGAAGCCTATTGCATGGTATATGAGCAAAAGCATGCAATACAGAAGACAATGGATGTTGAGACTCGATATGTTAACGAGCAGAAATATAATGAGTTAAAGCGTTTTAATGTTCGTGGTGGAGATATTATTGTTAGTTGCCGTGGAACGATTGGAGAAACTTTTATTGTTCCTGATGATGCTCCGTTTGGAATTATGCATCCTTCTATTATGAAGATTAGATTAAAAGAAGGAGTGTATGATAGATATTATTTTAATTTGCTTCTAAAGTCTCGATTAAAAAAGCATGAAGCTGAAGCAAATGGAAGCGGTATAAAGATGGCTATTTCTGCTACCGAACTTGGCAAGGAATTGTTTCCTGTTCCAACAATGGAGGAACAACTAGAAATAACCGATATTATTTCAAGAATCAGTAGTGTAATAGAAAAAAGAAAACAAGAATTGTCCGCTTTAGATGACCTCATCAAAGCCCGATTTGTCGAGATGTTTGGTTCAATAAAAGAAGAACAATTATTAGGTGATATATCAGAATTTGTTACTGTTGGAATTGCAAATTCAGCTACTCATGCTTATGCAGAATCAGGAATACCTATGTTAAGAAATCAAAATATAAAAGAAAACTATCTTGATGATACTGATATGATATATATTAAGCCTGAATTTGCAGCCCAATATGAGTCGAAAAAATTAAAAGAAAATGACATTATTGTTATGAGGACGGGGTACCCAGGAGTTGCGTGTTTGGTGCCTAAGAAATATGAAGGATGCCAAACATTTACTACATTGATTGTTCGTCTTAAAGAAGATAACAATCCAAGTTATGTATGTAGCTATATCAACTCTGACTTGGGTAAAAGGTTTATTGATTCTGAAAAAGTAGGTGTGGCACAGCAGAATGTAGGTGCTAAATCATTAGCAAAAATGCCAATAAAAATTGCACGAAAACAACTTCAAGATGAGTATGCAGACTTTGTTAACCAAGTCGACAAATCAAAAGTTGCATAAATTTTTAATGAATTTTATCTAAGTCGTAACAAAAGTTATATACAAGAACTGCCAATAGGAAGAAGGGATCGATGATATGAAAACCAACTTTGATTATCTGAAAAATGAATCAAAATTCTCCGCATTTGCAGATGTAGCGATATCTGCGGAAAAGATTATTCTTATGGATCCGGAAGCAAGTATTATCAATAGTCGCCGCGCATTGGAATTTGCCTTAAAATGGATGTACTCTGTTGATTCAGCACTTGAAATGCCATATCAGGATAATTTACAGAGTTTACTGAATGCGGAAGAGTATCGTCAGATTGTTGGTCCGGATTTGTGGAAACGTATGGATTATATCCGTAGATGTGGAAATCATGTGGCGCATACCAATAAGAAACTTGGCAGAGATGAGGCAATGCTTTGTCTTGAAAATCTGTTTATTTTTCTGGATTATATAGCTTATTGTTATTCGGATAAATATGTAGAGCACTCTTTTGATCGATTGATAATTACATCTCGAATTGAGAAGGCAAGAGAAGTAAAAGAATCAGTTGAGATAACAAAAGCGGAACTTGTAAAAGAACAGGAGAAGTCTGCGAAAAAGGAACTTGATCTACAAAAGTTAATGGTAGAAAATGCATCGCTGAAAGAAGAACTGTCTTTGCGCAGGCAAGAACAGCAGCAGACCTATGTGCCGAAGCCTTTGGATTTATCTGAGTATCAAACCAGAAAGCTTTATATAGATTCCATGCTCATAGATGCTGGCTGGACACAAGGGAAAGACTGGTTGAATGAAGTTGAACTTCCGGGAATGCCTAATAAATCAGAAGTTGGTTACGCAGATTATGTTTTATATGATGATATGCATAGACCCCTTGCGATCATCGAAGCAAAAAGAACTTGTGTAGATGTTTCAAAGGGAAGGCAGCAGGCCAAACTTTATGCTGACTTGCTGGAACAAAAATATAAGAGAAGACCTGTTATTTTTCTCACCAATGGATTTGAGACGCGTATTATTGACGGGCAATATCCGGAAAGAAAATGTGCGGTTATTTATTCAAAAAGAGACTTGGAGAAGTGGTTTAATCTTTTGTCTATGAGGACAAGCCTTAAGCATGTGATTGTAGATAAAAAAATTGCCGGACGTTATTATCAGGAGGCTGCTATCAAATCTGTTTGCAATTGTTTTGATGAAAAGAACCGAAGAAAAGCATTACTGGTCATGGCTACCGGTTCAGGTAAGACAAGAACGGTAATCGCTCTTTGTGATGTTCTTCTGAAATCAGGTTGGGTAAAAAATATATTGTTTCTTGCAGATCGTAATTCCTTGGTTACTCAGGCAAAGAGAAGTTTTGTGAATATGCTGTCCAATCTTTCCTGTACAAATCTGGTAGAGGAAAAAGATAATTATCATGCACATTGTGTTTTCTCCACGTATCAGACGATGATGCATTGTATTGACTCGGTTAGTGATAATGAAGGAAAATTATTTACTTGCGGTCATTTTGACTTAGTGATTTGTGATGAAGCACACAGATCCATTTACAATAAATATAAAGATATTTTCACCTATTTTGATGCTCCGTTAGTAGGGCTTACGGCTACGCCGAAGGACGATATTGATAAGAACACTTATGAGATTTTTGAACTGGAAAATGGTGTGCCTACCTATGGATATGATCTGGCGCAGGCCGTTAAAGATGGCTATCTGGTGGATTATGTTTCTGTTGAATCTAAGTTAAAGTTTATTGAACAAGGAATTGTATACGATGAACTTTCAGAAGCGGATAAGGAAGCGTATGAAAAAACTTTCGAGGATGAGTATGGAGAGTTGCCGGAATCAATCGCTTCATCGGCACTGAATACTTGGATATTTAATGAAGATACCATTAAGCAGGTGTTAAATATTCTGATGACGGATGGCATAAAGATTGATTACGGACAGAAGATAGGAAAAACCATCATTTTTGCAAAGAATCATGACCACGCGGAAAAGATTTTAGAAGTGTTCCATAAGGAATATCCGCATTTGCCAAATTACGCAAAGGTGATCGACAATTATATGACCTATGCACAAAGTGCGATTGATGAATTTTCCGATGCCAGGAAAATGCCGCAGATTGCAATATCAGTGGATATGCTTGATACAGGCATTGATGTCCCTGAAGTTGTTAATCTGGTGTTCTTTAAAAAAGTGATGAGCAAGGCAAAGTTTTGGCAGATGATTGGTCGTGGCACACGATTGTGTCCGGGATTATTGGATGGAACGGACAAACAGAAGTTTTATATCTTTGATTTTTGCGGAAATTTTGAATTCTTCCGAATGAATAAAGGAAAGGCAACTGCAAATATGATCGCCCTTCAAGGCGCGATATTTAATCTACAGTTTGAACTCTCATATAAATTGCAGGACTTGGAATATCAGGTTGATCGGCTGATCACTTTTAGAAATGCATTGGTAAAGATTATGTCTGGAAAGGTTCAGGAATTGCCTCGAGATAACTTTGCGGTACGTCAACATTTGAAATATGTTGATCTTTATTCTGAGGAAAGCAACTATCAGGGGTTAACATATGAGGATACGTTGATTGTCAGAGAAGAAGTGGCTCCTTTGATTCTTCCCGATGAAGACGATGCCAGCGCTGTACGTTTTGATGCACTTTTATATGGGATAGAATTAGCATACTTGATAGGAAAAAAGTATACAAAAGCACGTAGTGATCTTTACAAAAAAGTTTCCGGAATAGCAAGTGTAGCAAATATTCCGGAGATACAGGCGCAGTCTGATCTGATCAACAGGATTCTTCATACAGACTATCTTGATCATGCGGGAATTGATGAATTTGAAGAAATGAGAGAAAAACTTCGTGATTTGGTGAAGTATATTCCAAAACAAAAGTTACGTTATGACACAAACTTTGAGGATGATTTGCTGTCGACAGAATGGAATGAGTTAGATCTTGAAAACGATGAGTTAAAGAATTACAAAGCGAAAGCCGAGTATTATATTCGTCAGCATCAGGATCATATTGTTATCGCGAAATTGAGAATGAATCAGCCATTGACATTTGAGGATGTTTCTGCTCTTGAAGAAATCCTTTGGAAAGAAGTTGGAACAAAGCAGGATTATGAAAATGAATATGGGACAAAGCCATTGGGTGAGTTCGTGCGTGAAATTATTGGGTTGGATATGAATGCTGCAAAGGAAGCCTTTGCTGAATACTTGACGAATACAAAACTTGACAGCAGGCAGATTTATTTTGTGAACCAGATCATAGAATATATTGTG
>CAMBLS010000212.1 GCA_945868485.1 uncultured Lachnospiraceae bacterium
GGCTGTGAATATATTACATCCAAATGGAGGAGATATTGCTCCCAGGATGCACTGGATTGTTATAATAATGCCCAACCAAATTGGGTCGATGCCTGCAGCCATGGCCGGTCCAAAGAAAATCGGGGTTACTACAACCACGGCAATCAGTGGGTCTACAAACATTCCTGCGATAAAGAAGAATACTGTTACCCACAGTAATATTGTGGTCATTGAAGGATTGCTTCCTAATACACCGCTTGCAATCATCTGCGGCACATTTGCATATGTCAGAACCAGAGAGAATATCTGCCCACTTGCAAGAAGAATGAACAGAGTAGCTGTTACAGCACCCGTTGACAATGCAATTTTCCCCAGATCCTTTATCTTAACAGTACGATATATCACAATTTCCAGAATAGCTGCGTATAGTACTGAAATTGCAGCTGCCTCTGTCGGGCTAGCTTTTCCGGAATAAATACTTCCGACAATAATTACAGGAAAACCCAAAGGAAGCAAAGCTCTTATGAATGCCTTACCCTTTTCACTCCAAGTAGTCTTCTTCTCCCTTGGAGTGTTATGTCTTTTTGCATGAAACCACTGGTATAAAGAAAATAATGCAAAGAGAAGAACACCCGGCCCAATACCAGCTATAAACATTTCTCCGACGGAAGTTCCCGTTACAACACTATACATAATCATGGTTACACTTGGGGGAATGAGAGCTGCAATGTTGGCAGACGATACAATCAATCCGTCCACATCTGACTCCTGATAACCAGCGTCCAGCATCTGAGGCCTCAATGTCTTACCTATCGCTACAACAGTTGCCTGAGATGAACCCGAAATTGCTCCAAACAGTGTACATGTGCCTGACAATGTCGCGCCCAGTCCTCCATGGATATGGCCTATGAAGGCTTTTACAAATTCTACCAATCTTTTTGCGGTATGCCCTGCACTCATAATATCCGCAGCAAAGATAAAAAGCGGAATGGAGAGCAAAGGGAAAGAACTGATTCCTCCCATAAGCTGCTGAATGATGGCAGTAGGCTGCATAGTGGTTAAAAATCCAAGTATTGCCACCATTGCACTAAGAACCATGCACATAAACATCGGAAATCCCAACAGAAGGCAACCAAACATAATAACTAACAATACAATTATCATTTTTCTTTTGCCTCCTCTCTCTTAAAATCAGGAACATATGGTTCCATTAAGCCAAGATAAACATCCTTGCTCTGTAAATTTCGTATAAACACCAGTATATACTGAATAGTTGCGAACAGAAATCCGCATCCAATTACAGCAACTACAATCCAAGTTGGGACATGAAGGTTAATAGAAACTTTACCCATCATTTTCAAAGTGGACACATACTGGAATGATATTACTGTCAGAATGCCCATTGTAACGCCTGTTACTGCAGAAATCAGGAATGCATCCGCCTTCTGTATTTTCTTTGGCAGCATGTCAAACAGTCCCAGCATATTTATGTGCTTTCCGGTGGTCACCGCATAACTCAATCCAATAAAGGTAATGCTGAAGATACAGTATTGACCTATTTCCTCCATTGCATAAATACCTTGCTTGAAAAAGAGCCTTCCCAGCACATTGGCAATTAATGTAACCGACATAGCCAGCACGCTGAAAGCAATAATTACTTCCTCTATTTTGACTATAACAGTATTGATTTTATTTATAATTTTCATCTATTCACCTGCTTTCTCAGCGGCCAAACGATTATTTTTCAAATTTGTCATAATATCCTGCCGCGATATAATCAAGCACTAAATTTGCACACACATGGCTTGTTAACTCTCTATGATCCGTCATAGGATTTACTTCCACGAAATCTACGACATCTACATAAGGGGCAAAAGCTTTGATAAGATCTGATAACTGGAAATGTGTCAGTCCAGCAGGTTCCTGTCCGCCGGATCCAAGAGCGTAAGCCATATCCAGTGCATCGATATCCACCGTCATGTAAACATAATCTGTATCCTTGCGAACCAGCTCAATGGTACGTTTTGCGATTTCATCTACACCCAATCTGTTTACATCTCTTACGGTAAAAATATTTAAGCCACTGTCCTTTATGAAATGATAATGCTCAGGATAATTATATCCTCTAGGTCCAATTTCCACAATGTTGTGTGCATCGTATTTTTCCATTTCGGTCGCACGACGAATTTCACTAGAGCCGGAATATTTTCCCTGAACCGGAGAGTCCACTTTGAGGTCTAAATGAGCATCAAAGTCTATGATGCCTATTCTTCCATCGGCTATATCATGTAATGCCATAAAACCGGCATTTGTTACGGAATGATCACCACCAAGCAGTATTGGCTTATATCCTTCTGCCATGACCTTTTTGATTTCCTCTGCCATGTCCTTCAAAGCCTGATAGTGGTCATAATGCACAATGTTATCACAATTTCCAAAATCCTTTATGTCAATCTTGTTATAGTCCACAAGACGATTTTCGTTAACATCAAATAAGAAACCATCTTCCATACGATTCATAATACCACTCATCGCATTTCTAATGCTGTTGGGTGCATATCTTGCCCCAGGCCAACCTCTTCCCGCTTCTGTATCATAATTCAAACCCAAAAAACCATACTTTAACTTATCCATTATATCTTTTCCTCCTGTAGAAGTTGTCATTATACACATATGAAGAGCAAGCATCGTGCCAAGTCATTTATTCAATAAAAAAATTTGTTCGTAACATGAGAAAACACTGTATTTTGCTCTCTTTTGGCTTACATTATTCCGAATTATTCTTTTTCTTTCCTGTCTATATCCTTCATCACGCAAATAGACAATGTGTCTAAAAATTTTACATTTTGTCTTGTTTTTTTATTTTCTTGTGATATAATTTACTAAAGAGAACACTGTAACTATGAAAGGAACCTATGATGCAATCCACAGACAAAGTATTTAAAGAACTTTTTAATCAGACCGACTCCATATTAATCATAGATGTGCACGGAAAAGTATTATTTTATCAAGACTATAACGATCAAATTAATATGATGAGAGACGAAGAAGCCATCGGTCGAAGTATATTCGACCTTTATCCTTTCTTCAAACGAGAAGACTTCACCGTGTTTAAGGCTATGGATAAAAAGCAGCCTATCCTAAATGAAATTCAACTATTTGAAGTAAACGGTATTCCCAAAAAATCTTTAAATTCTGCCTATCCTCTAATTAACGAGACTGGTGTCATCGGTTGCATGGTTCTTTCTGTTGAAATCGGTGAAAATGCCCAAAGGAAAAGACATTCAAGAATAACATCCAAGTACGATTTTGAAGATATTATTACAAATAACAGCACATTCTTAGAAAGTTTTGATACACTACGTATGATTGCAAAAAGCAGTTCCAATGTACTAATTTACGGTGAAACCGGTACGGGTAAGGAATTAATTGCACATACCATCCATGCAAACAGTCCTCGCCGCGGGAAGCCGTTTCTAATTCAGAACTGTGCTGCCATACCAGATAATTTGATGGAAAGCATTCTTTTTGGTTCCTCAAAAGGAAGTTTTACAGGTGCTATTGATAAATCTGGACTTTTTGAAGTGGCTAATGGTGGAACATTATATCTTGACGAAGTCAACTCTTTGTCATTAGATCTACAGGGAAAACTGCTCAGAGCCATAGAGAATAACAGTATCAGACGAATCGGCGAAAATGAAGAGCGGGACATTAATGTACGCATTTTGGCATCTACAAATGAAAATCTTGCCATGATGGTAAAAGAAGGAAAATTTAGAAAAGACCTTTTTTACAGACTTAATGTCACAAATTACTCAATACCTTCGCTTCGAGAAAGGCGTGATGATATCCCACTTCTTTGTGAACATTATATTTCTCAGTTCAACCATCGCCTAAGCCATAATGTTGATGGTCTTGACGATGAGGTTGCCGCTTACTTTCAAGCATATCCGTGGGACGGAAATGTGAGGGAATTAAAAAATGTCATAGAATATGCTTGCACCATTAAACTGGATGGTAAAATTACTATCCATGATTTGCCTAGCTATATGTTTAATCAAAGAACGATGGAATCAATTGTTTCACAAGAACAAGTTTTTTCAAGCACGCAACTCGCCGTTGAAGCATTTATTAAACCGGGAACTTCCTTAGAATCACAACTAGAAATTCTTGAGAAGGAGATAATGAAAACAGCGCTTTTGCGTAATAGGTATAATATTACAAAAACTGCTTTAGAGTTGAAACTTTCCAGGCAAACACTCTATAATAAACTGAAAAAATACGGTCTTATCTAAACCGTGTGGAGAAGCCACGAAAAAAGCTGCCCTAAGGCAGCTTAAAGAATACCAGCGTCGAAGTTTTC
>CAMBLS010000213.1 GCA_945868485.1 uncultured Lachnospiraceae bacterium
GTGGTGTAGGCTGGCAGCTGTGGCTCCCATTCGGAATTATGTTGTTCAATATTACTTCGTATTTCTTTTTGTCTTTCCCACTCTTGAATCGTTATATCCGTATTTTGGATCAAATTTATAAAATCATCGGTATGATTCAGCACACTGTTCCAAAAGCAGAAAATAGTATAATCGAAATCATTAATTATAACCTTCTTTACAACATTATTAAACAGCAATTCCAAGGCAATTGCTGTCCCACCACAAAAAGGCTCTATATATGTCGTACAACCATTGGCTTTAACTAGAGCTTCTACATACTTATATAATTTATATTTCCCACCTGGATATCTTAGTGGAGATGGATTCATACAATCACCTCACATAGCTATAATTTCCCACTTTTTATTATAAACTATCCACCATACACTGTCTATCTTTTTCATATCCACGTATGATTTTATTACAGACTTCTACGACAAATATTTTTTAATAATTTGATAGTCCTTCCACAGCCTCTCGTTTTGTGTAATATCATAATTAGCATATGTCTGCTTCCGGTCTAATTTCTTATAAAATGCAGTTTCATCCCCAACATAAATATCTTCAATAAAACCAGCACAATACTTAAATTGACTGCCTGTAATATCCACTATTATTATGTCTTCTATTATCAACCACGCATGATTCGTAGTATTATCGGCGTCTTCATCACGATATATTCCATTTCCTTGACAGCTTGCTATCCCATATTCACACTGCAAATAATAAGCCAAGAGGTCACATGCATCATCACAACATCCCCCTGGAAAATTATGCATACGATCCCCAAAATTAAATTCTCCATTACGTTTTGCTCTTACTATTGCACATCTAAATTGTTCGGCTATTCTATATATGTCCGCAGTTCTTAATTCTTTCTCTAGCATAATTAATCCTCTTAAACTTTTTAGCATAGTAAAACATTACTTATTCCCCATACGGATAATAATGCTCCGCCTTCGACTGAAACTCCTTCAAATTAAAAATCTTCATATCAGCATCAAACACAGCAATGGTAACTCCGTCAAAGCCATCCACATTGCCTTCATAGTCACACTTAAAATACCATTCTACAACGGCTGTATTCCCGGCAACCATCACACGCTTTATATCCCACTGCAAAACAGTCCCTTTTCGGTTCCAATCCTCAAACCATCTTATTATCTGTCCGATGCCTTTATACACCGGACCATAACACTCGCTGTAAATAATATCATCGCTAAAAATCTCCTTTACAGCATCACCATCTTTATCCAGCCAGCATTGAAAATATTTTCTAATAACCTCTTCCATTCTGCACTTACCGCTTAATCATTTCCTCCACAGAAATACATTCCGCATATCTGCCCTTCCACATAAACTCATTATAATACTTATAACTCTGCTCTCCTGTCATAAAAGCATTATCAAATGTGGAATTTGCATTTTCAGGCACAATCATTTTAAAGCCATGCTCAAACCCACACTTAATTGTTGCATCAATACAGTAATCCGTCTGCAATCCGACAACAGCTACTATCCGGACATTCTTCTCCCTCAAGTATTCCAACAGGCCTGTGCCCTTAAACGAACTATTTACAGTCTTATCAAAAATCTTCTCACCCGGCTGTGGGCTAAAACCTTCATATATCTCAAATCCAGATGTTCCCTTCGTCAATTCCTCACCAGCACCATCATCGTGTCTTACATAAATTACTTCAACATGATTCTCTCTGGCTGCTGCAATTAACGTTTTTACAGCATTTTCAAACGCACTAAAATTATACAAATCCGAATTGGTTATCAATTTCTGTGTATCCACCACTAACAGTACCATCTGCTCTACCTCTCTCTTTACTTCCTCAAATTGTTTTCCTTATCAAAAAATGCTTTTTCCAGCATATCGTACTCTGCACCCGAACAGACCTCTTTACATCGTTTCTGATATTCCTTGGAACGCTCCAACATACTACTAATCTTCCTACAAGGAAATTTCGCACACTGTTTGCATTTATCTACATTATGCTCCTTTGTACATTCTACCAAATGATATGTACACTGTTTATGAGAAGAACATCCTTCACATCTAATTTCTTCGTTGGATACAACGCAGTCTCGCCAGCCTACCCAATACCATAACTCTGCCACATTCTGAAGTTCTTGCTCACTATGTGCATTGTATCTGGGACACTCTATGCAATTATCTCCACATAAGGTAATTTTTTCTTCCATGTGACCCTCCACAACAATCATTTCAGCACAATTTTCATATTATGATACTTGACCACAACATCCTCAAAACCAACAGATTTATAAAGTAAATATCCATCCTCTGTTGATTTTAATTCAATAACGCTGACATCTTGTGCTGTAGCTTCTTCCAGCATCATGGTCATTAGTTTCTTTGCATAACCCTTATTCCGATATTCCGGCTTTGTATATACATTTAAAACAGTTCCCGTTTTTCCAGTAATAAATGACGGGCTCATAGGTTTTTCCACTATCAGCAAAAAGGCACAAGCAATTATATCCTCATCATCCCTTGCAACGTACACCATCAAATCTTTGTTAAGGTGTTTTTCATAATAGCCTGGCAGCGATTCTTGTATCAATTGTTTATCTGTAATAACCCCTAAATCCTCTTGTAGATATGCAAGTCGTAAATCAGTTAACATATTTATATCTTTTATAGTTGCTTTTTCAAAATTCATAATTACCTCGTACCTTTCGTCTTTCACAACATACTAAAATATGCATGAACACACCGTTATTCCTTAAATGCTTTCTGCGAATTCAAAGTAGTCTGTCTTCTTTTCTCTAATGTTTTATCAAAAATTGCATCTGAAACTTGCGGAAACGATTCTTGTATTACCTTTACACCTTCTTCTGTAATCCCACCTTTTGTTGCCACTCTGGTTATCACATCCTGATATCAACAATTATTTTCAATCATTAATTGTCCCGTTCCAATCATTGTATTTAAAACCATTTGAACAACTTCTTCCGTCGCTATGCTTGTATGCTTTTGTGCTGATATACAAATTTCATTGAATATTGCCGCTATAAATCCCGGCATACAGCTAACAAGTTCAGAACCCATCCCCATCTCTGATTCAGGCAATTCTATTACAGACCCTATACACGATAACAAATCTTTCATAATTGCTTTGTCTTGTTCATTTACCATAGAATTACAACAAATTAGCGTTTGCGACTTATTTATTTCAGCCATCACACTTGGTATGGCTTTCACTATTTTATTTTTACAAATACCTTCAATCTGTTCAAAAGTAATACTTCCGTTGAGCGTTACAATGATCTGCTCTTTCCTTAGACAATTTTTTATTTCTTCCAATACATTTTTCATATCAATAGGTCTGACACAAATAAACAAGATATCAACCAACGTTGCAATTTCTTGATTATTTTGACACAATTGATACTCTTCAGCCAAATCGACTATTTTTTCATAACTTCTATTTGCCACATATAGTTTCCCGTCAACCAAATCACTATTTAAGGACAACTTCTCCAAGAGCATCTTGCCCATACTTCCATAACCAATTACTCCGACTTTCATTATGCCTTTCCCTTCCTCTCCTTTTCAATCATCTTTATTACCCTTGGTCTGTTATATCGTTGCATTATCACAAACATACTCTCCACACTGGCAGCTAAAACTGATGTGATAAAAAATACCCAAAATGTTCCCCATATTAAAGTAGCTAATACAGGTACAAAACATAGTACTACTATAATCAAATGCACCACTTCTGACTGGCACATTGCCCCTGCAATTTCTTCCCATGTATGCACTTTTAAATCCAGCATTTCAGGTGCAAAGGTAGGCATTTTATCTTTCCACTTTTTCACTCGTAATACTTCATACAAACGCTTTTCAAATTTCTTTTCTTGAAACCACTTTCTTTTATAATTAAATCTGTTATGAAAGATTCCATTCACAACATATCCCACAGCCAAACGCATCAAAAAATGATAGCTAATCGTACCGAATGTAATCGCTATGCTCAATATCACAGTATTGGGATGGCATTGATAAATTAGCGTAAAAATAATTGTTAACACCACAAGAATTATCGCGAAAATCTTAATCGTCTTTGCAAACATTCCAGTCTCCTTTTCACGAAAATCGTCCACAGATAACAACTTTCGATATATTAGTAAAACTCTCTTGCATTCATGTCCCTATTATATCATCTACAAAACTTGACTACAACCAACAAAAAACACCCCAAGCAGTATGAAAATTTTTTATTTAAATTCCACCGCCCACTTATGCGGTGGAATTTAATCTC
>CAMBLS010000214.1 GCA_945868485.1 uncultured Lachnospiraceae bacterium
GTTATAGTAGAATAGTATGGGCATTGGATTGTATACAATTATCCAAAGATACTATGAAGATTGAAATAGGAGGATATGCACCATGAGGGCATATAAGGAATTAAGCGAAAACGAATTGCTTGCGCTAAAAGAAGACTTAAATAAGCAATATGAGGAAGCAAAGGCAAAAGGATTAAAGCTGGATATGTCTAGAGGAAAGCCTGCACCATCTCAGCTTGATATGGAAATGGACTTTCTGGATGTAATTGATTCCAAGTCACTGCTTAAAACAGAAAATGGAACTGATTGCAGGAATTATGGACTTTTGGATGGAATTCCTGAAGCAAAAAAGCTGATGGCAGATATGATTGGTGTTTCAGCGGAGAATGTGATTGTCTGCGGTAATGCAAGCCTTAATATCATGTATGATACTGTTGCTCGTTCTATGATTTTTGGCGTACTTGGCAGCACTCCATGGTGTAAACTGGATAAGGTGAAATTCCTCTGTCCGGTTCCGGGATATGACAGACACTTTGCGATTACTGAACAATTTGGTATAGAGATGATTAATATTCCTATGACCAAGGACGGACCGGATATGGATCTTGTAGAAAAGTATGTAAATGAAGACCCTACGGTAAAAGGAATTTGGTGCGTGCCTAAGTATTCAAATCCTCAGGGGTATACTTATAGTGATGAAACGGTGAAGCGGTTTGCCAATTTGAGACCTGCAGCAGAGGATTTCAGAATTTTCTGGGATAATGCCTATGTGATTCATGAACTGTATGAGGACAGAAGTGATGAGCTTTTGGAAATTTTAGCTGAGTGTACAAAAGCGGGCAATCCAGATATGGTCTATGAATTCTGCTCTACCTCTAAGGTAACGTTTCCTGGTGCGGGGATTTCAGCAGTTGCATCTTCTAAGGCAAATCTGGATTTTATGAAAAAGACAATGACCATACAAACGATCGGCTATGATAAGATTAATCAGCTGCGTCATGTAAGATATTTTAAAAACATCGACGGCATGAAAGAGCATATGAAAAAGCATGCTCAGGTTATGCGTCCTAAGTTCGAAGCGGTTTTAAGAGTTCTGGAGAGAGAATTGGAAGGACTTGGAATTGGAACCTGGACTGAACCTAAAGGAGGTTATTTTATTTCCTTTGATGCTATGGAGGGATGTGCCAAAGCAATTGTTGAAAAATGCAAGGAAGCAGGAGTTGTACTAACAGGAGCAGGTGCAACCTATCCCTATAAAAGGGATCCAAAGGATAGCAATATTCGTCTTGCTCCCACATTTCCTTCATCAGAGGAGTTGGCAATGGCTACAGACTTATTTGTACTTTGCGTAAAGCTGGTCAGCGTGGAAAAGTTTCTTAAAAAATAAGAGAGTTGATAGATGAAGCAGGTAGAATGGTATGGAAGAATTTAAAAGATTATCAAGAGATTTGATCGCACATGGTGCAATTATTGATTATTATCAGGACACAATTAGAGTACCTAACGGAAACATTGCAAAATGGGATTTTATCCAGCATAAAGGTGCAGCGGCAGTGGTGCCGGTGGATGATGAGGGAAGGCTGATTATGGTAAAGCAGTATCGTAATGCACTGGAACGTTACACGCTGGAAATTCCGGCAGGAGGGCTGCAAACAGCCAAGGAGCCTACTTTGGATGCAGCTGTAAGGGAGCTTGAGGAAGAGACAGGTTACAAAGCAGAGCATGTCGAATTGCTGATCAGTATCTATACCACAGTCGCATTTTGTAATGAAAAGATTGATATTTATCTTGCCACCGGTCTTACTCCGGGTAAACAGCATCTGGATGAGGATGAATATGTTCAGGTGGGGGCATATACGGTAGAAGAGTTAACAAAAATGATTTTTGCAGGTGAAATACAGGATTCTAAAACAGTTGCCGCAATTATGGCTTATAAAGATAAATATGTGAGATAACGCAAAGTTTTTGACAGGCAGTGCATAAGCACTGCCTGTTTTTCATAGACATAGAAAAGGAAACGATGAGAAACAAAATTAAAGTGTTCTATGCACAGGAGGAAGAAAATGCTAAGGAGAGAAAGAAACAGTATTTATATGCTCTGGTCTTATTTGTTCTTAGGAAGTTTTCTTTTAGGGATACTTACAATGAATTTGGGAAGTGATATGTTCTTATTGGAAAATGGTATTTTCAGCACTGCATCGATCAGTCGATTAAAATATATAGAACTTGACTGTAGTAGATTTTTTGTTTATGTGCTGAAGCGAAGAATGGGGGAGGGAATTGCTTTGGTAATTCTCTCTACAACAGGAATTGGTTTAATTTCTGTTTATGCCTGTGTGATATGGCAGGGGATTCTGACAGGGATGATAATTACGGCATCCATTATGCGTTTTGGTCTGAAGGGACTTCTTCTGATTCTGGGAGGATTATTTCCACATCAGCTGCTTTTGATTCCGGCAGAAATTATGCTTTTGGGATGGTGTTATGAGAATTGCAGCGGAGGACATCTGAAGGGAAGATATTTATCAGCTTATTATAAGGGGAAACAACAGCTGGTCAGACAGGGGATGCTTCTGCTTTGGATAGGTGTGGTAATACTAATCGGGTGCATATTGGAAAGTTATGTAAACCCAATTCTTATTTCGGATTTAATTAAAATTTTTTGAAAAAATTTTTTACAATATATAGTATTTACATAATTTGGGATTTGCGATATGTTGTATTTTTATGATTAAAATCCTTGAAAGGCGCATAAACAGGCGAAAAATGCATTTGATTTTCTTATCTGTTCTGATTATAATGATATCTAAACACAGCTTATGTAAACACAAATTTTTGGGGAGAAATACTTTTTGTAATGGACAAAGAGATTAATGCATTTATAGTTTATTTACATAATGTCAAGAGAACATCTGAGAATACAGAGCTTTCTTATCGCAGAGATTTGATGAAGGTAAGGAACTATATGGAAGAACAGGGGATTGAGGATGTAAAAAAGATTACATCCACAAATTTGAACTCTTATGTGCTCTATTTGGAGAAAAATAAATTTTCACCGGCCACCATATCAAGGAACATTGCATCATTGAAAGCCTTTTACCATTATATGTATAAGGAAGGCATGGTGCTGGAGGATGCAGCGGAAGCGCTTCATGCACCTCGGATTGAAAAGAAGATGCCGGAGATTCTTTCCACAGATGAGGTGGTAAGACTTTTAGAACAGCCATCCGGAAATTCGCCAAAGGAAATCAGGGATAAAGCGATGCTTGAGCTTTTGTATGCCACAGGAATCAGAGTGACAGAGCTGATTACTTTGAAACTGAAGGATGTCAATCTTCAGATGGGGTATCTGGTTTGTAAGGATGGTGGTAAAGAAAGGGTTATTCCTTTTGGAAATGAGGCGAGAAGTGCGTTGATTCGTTATCTTGAGGGGACTCGTGCAAGTATGATTGCTGATCCTGATTCGGAATATTTGTTTGCGAATTGTTCTGGTCAGCCAATGAGCCGTCAGGGTTTTTGGAAACTGATTAAGTTTTATGCAAAAAAAGCAGGAATTATGGCAGATATTACACCGCATACCCTTCGGCATTCATTTGCCGCACACCTGGTAGAGAATGGAGCTGATTTAAGGAGTGTGCAGGAGATGCTTGGACATTCTGATATATCAACTACACAGATTTATGCAAATATGAACCATAATCGGATTCGAGAGGTATATGCGAAAGCGCATCCGAGGCATTAAAGGATAGGAAAAGCCTGGCTTAATTGCCAGGCTTTTGATTATTCATATTCTGCAATATCATAAATCAGTCTTTCGGAGGCTTCCCATCCAAGGCAGGGATCAGTAATGGACTTGCCAAAGATACCATTTCCTATTTTCTGGCAGCCTTCTTCGATATAGCTTTCAATCATAACACCTTTTACAAGATTATGAATGTCGGAACTCAGTTTACGACTGTGCATAACTTCTTTCACGATACGAATCTGCTGTTCAAATTGCTTGTTGGAATTGCTGTGGTTTGTGTCAATGATGGTAGCAGGGTTCTTTAAGTCTCTTTCATTGTACAGTGTGAGGAGTAAATTTAAGTCCTCATAATGATAATTGGGGAGATTGCCGCCATGCTTATTGGTTGCACCACGAAGTACTGTGTGTGCAAGCTCGTTTCCGTTAGTTTGAACTTCATATCCCCTGTAGATGAAAGAGTGGGGATGCTGGGATGCATATACAGAATTTAACATAACGGTTAAGTTTCCACTGGTAGGATTTTTCATTCCCGCAGGTACATCGAAACCGCTGACAACGATGCGGTGCTGTTGATCCT
>CAMBLS010000215.1 GCA_945868485.1 uncultured Lachnospiraceae bacterium
AGGCAGTCTTTTCACACGAAACAGCACTTTTTCTGCATGACCTTACAGACAGAGAACCAATGGAATATGAAATTACGGTAAAGACCGGATACAATCCCTCAAAATTAAAAGAGGACGGAATCAAGGTATACACAGTAAAAAAGGAGCTGCATGGAGAAGGTATTATTATGATGCAGACACCATTCGGGCATTTGGTTCCTGTCTATAACACGGAGAGAACGATTTGTGACATTATCAGGTATCGTAATAATACGGAAATGCAGACCTTTCAAAGTGCATTAAAACAATATGCAAAGCGGAAGGACAAGAATTTGCGACTGCTGATGCAGTATGCGTCAAAATTCCATGTGGATAAAATACTAAAACAATATTTGGAGGTACTGTTATGATAAAGACAGCAACACAGCTCAAGGATTTAATCCGTAACCTGTCAAAGAAGAAATCTGCGGATGCACAGATTTTAATGAGAAATTACATGATGGAGCGTTTCTTGGAGCGAATATCCGTATCAAAGTATCAGGATAAATTCATCTTAAAAGGTGGTATGCTGGTAGCTGCAATGGTGGGACTGGATGCACGTGCCACGATGGACATTGATGCCACAATCAAGGGAGCAGATGTAAATGTGGAAGCGGTAGAGAATATTATCGCAGAAATTGTATCGGTTCCGTTGGAGGATGGTGTGACATTCCGTATCAAGCAGATTTCAGAGATTATGGATGAAGCAGACTATCCGGGTGTGAGAGTCAGCATGGAAACCGAGTTTGACGGAGTAAGAACACCGTTAAAGATTGATATTTCCACTGGAGATGTCATTACGCCAAAGGAGATACAGTATCGCTTCAAGTTGATGTTAGAGGACCGTTCCATTGAGGTGTGGGCGTATAATTTGGAAACGGTTATGGCTGAAAAACTGGAAACAGTGATTTCAAGGAATATTACCAATACCCGTATGAGAGATTTTTATGATATTCACATTCTGCTGAGCCTTTATGGAAATACTCTTGATACAAAGGTTTTGGGAGAAGCATTACAGGCAACAGCAAGAAAAAGAGAAACGGAATATCATCTGAAAGATGCACAGGAAATCTTTGATGAAGTGCAGAGTGACTTAGGGTTAGAGAAGCTGTGGAAGTCTTATCAGAAAAAGTTTTCCTATGCGGCAGATATATCTTGGGAAACGGTCATGGAATCGGTTAGAGAGCTTTACCGTATGAGTAAAGCGTAAGAAACAACGAAAAATATATAGTATGTATGCAGAAAGACAATCAGAAATGGTTGTCTTTTTTTGCGTGGAAAGAAAGGAAAAAATATGGCAGACAACAGAACGGAACAGCAGAGAGCATAGAGGATGGCGATGAAATCATTGATTTAGGCGATGACAGGGAAGCTGTGCTTGCACAAATTCGTGGAAGCAAGGAAAACGAAGTACTGGAAACAGAAGTACAAGAAACAGAAGTGCAGGACACCTCTGGACAGGATGTCCAAAAGCAGAAGCCGGAAGTGGAGATTACCCTGACGGTTGCGGAGTGTGGAGAATTTCATAATATGGGAGAGTTTTATGAGAATATTCCTACGGTAGAGGAAGCCATTGCTCTTTTTGAAAAGATTCCACCGGAGCGTATGAATGGTATTCCTGCAATCGGTATCAATCTGCACAGGGCAGGAGAAGAAAAATATGAGGATGACTGTATTGATTTTGCAAATGCAAAGCACATATATCTGGATGTGTTACAGTACATGCCGGATATAGCCAATGAGCCGAAGGCAATGGAAGTGGTGGCAGAACTGATTGCCAAATTACCGGACAGGGAGATTGACGGAAATTTATCGCCGGAACTGGAAGCAAAGGTATGGGAAAAGCGTTTGCCACAGCTTTCTGAGGAGGAAAAGCTGGCAGTGGAATTTGACCGATTATGTTTTGATTATGACAGGATTCTTTACCATGATACGGTGCGAAATATGTCGGAGAATGTGGAAGAATTATCACAGGAAATCAAGACAGAAGGAACGGAGCGTATTTCTGATATTCTGCGTGAAATCGTTACAGAAGGTGTTGTGCCGGAGGAAGTGGAACGGGCAAAGGAGCTGCTTGATAAGCTGTCAGAATATAAGCCACTTGCAAAGGTGGAGGAAGTGGAAGAACAGAATTACAATATGATTGATAATGTTCTGAACAATGGTGCAGAAAAGGCAAAAAAAGAAGCTGACAGGAAAGAAATGGATAAACCTCGTGCAAGAGTATCTCTAAAGGAACGCCTTGCCGAGAAAAAAGCGATAATTGCCGGGAATGATAAGGCGGCAGAAACACAGGAAAATGTAAAGAAAAATCAGAGGGAGATGTAGACTATGAATATAATATTTACGGTAGAAGAAAGTAACTTAATCAGCATTTTTGCAAGCAAAAACAGGACAAAGGTAATGCGAGATATAAGCATTGCCATTCCACATCTGGATGATGAGGAAATGATTGATTTGTCTTTGCGTGTGGTAGATAAGCTGAAAGCGATGTCGGATGAGGAATTTGCAAAGCTCGAAATCGAAGCGGCAGAATAACGATAGTGGACGAATGGACATTATGTTAAATGGGTATTGAGATATGGAAAAGGTTTGTCATTTTTTGATGTCAAACCTTTTTTTGAACGAATATTGGTAAAATTGATGAAAATACTTACCACACATGTTGCAACAGAAGCGAGTCGTATCAATGAAATGGTTGACCGAATGGCAGAGTTATTGAGACAAGAGGATGAATAGTACGAAAATATAAGAGTGAAAAATGCCGGGTAGTGTGATTGACACTATCCGGCATTTTTTATGATTTCAGAAAAATTGAACAAGTCAAAGTTACAAGAAAATTGAACTTATTCTATGATGTTCAGATACTTTCTTTATTCAACATACTTGGACATATGGGAGCGGTGTTATTATTTTTTTCTAAATAATCAGTACCCCACGAACACATGGATTCTAGTATCGGAATAATAGTTTTTCCAAAGTCGGTTAATGCATATTCAACTTTTGGTGGCACAACAGGATATACGGTTCTGTTGATTAGTCCATTATCTTCTAATTCTCTAAGCTGCTGCGTAAGCATTTTCGGTGTTGCAGACGTGACGAGCTTGCTTAATTCATTAAATCTAAGTGTTTTTCCTATTAGATGCCACAAAATAAGGGTTTTATATTTTCCACCTATCAGTTGAAGTGTTGCTTCTACCGGGCATTGAAAAGATTGACATTGTTTCATTTGGTAACCTCCTGAATTTTTCATAGTATCTTTTTGGGTAGTATATTACTTTGAAGTGCGTACTTGTAAAAATAGAAATCCATAGTATTATTATAGCGTGCTTAATTAAGCAAAGCAATAAGAAATTACATCGATGGAAAAATTGAAAGTGAGGAATTATATTATGGATTTTTTGGCGTTGGCAAAGCAGCGTTGTTCTGTAAGAAAGTATAAGCAGGATGTAGTAGAAAAGGAAAAATTGGATAAAATACTTGAGGCAGCTCGTGTGGCACCTACAGCAGCAAATATCCAGTCACACAGACTTTTGGTGGTAAACAGCAAGGAAGGACTGCAAAAGTTATCTAAGGGTGTGAATTTTCATGGTGCACCTTTAGCTATTATTGTGTGTGGAGATCATTCCGATGTGTTTGTGCGTCCTTTTGATAAGCAGGATATGGTAATGGTTGATGCAACTATTGTTGCGGATCATATCGTATTGGAAGCAGAAGATTTAGGACTTGGTTCATGCTGGCTTACCTATTTTGAGCCTGCGACTATTAGAAAGGAATTTAATATTCCTAATAATTTGGAGCCGGTGGCAATTATTGCACTGGGTTATGCAGATGTTGCAAAAGCATCGCCGGACAGACATGCAAGAGATAGAAAGGCAATTGAGGATTTCGTATATTACGAATCATTTTAAGCAAAAAGCTTAAGGGATTGAAAGGACAAATGATATGGTACTTAAGAAAGAAAATATGTCAACGGTAGTAAGAAGTCGGTTGAAAGGTGGCGGGGGAGATATTTCTTTTCTGAATTTTGCAGATTGCACAGGTTTTAGAAATTGTAGGTTACTCAACTTTCCCAGCATAGATCACTAAACAATGCTTGAATAAACAACGGCTGAGATTCAATCCAGTTGTTGACTTTACTTTTCAGCATTTCTGTGATATCAGCTGACACCATTGATACAATATCTGTAAACAGCGACATGAGTCCCTGTAATGCATTGGTCAGATCCATGTCCTGTATATCATCACAGAAC
>CAMBLS010000216.1 GCA_945868485.1 uncultured Lachnospiraceae bacterium
CCTCTTTCTTCACAGAACTGTTTTACAAATAATGTCTCTGCATCTGTATCTGTAACAAAACTGTTTAAGGTTACTACTACAGGCACTCCATACTTCTTTAAATTTTCAATATGCTTTTCCAGATTTTTAATTCCCTTCTTAAGAGCCTCAAGATTCTCATTTCCAAGCTCTGCCTTGGGAACACCTCCATTATATTTCAATGCACGTACTGTTGCCACCAAAACTACCACATCGGGCTTAAGTCCCGCCATGCGGCACTTAATGTCAAAGAATTTTTCTGCACCTAAATCTGCTCCAAAACCAGCCTCCGTAATTACATAATCAGCCATTTTAAGTGCAGCTTTGGTAGCTCTTACGGAGTTACATCCATGTGCAATATTGGCAAACGGTCCTCCATGCACAAGTGCCGGAGTATGCTCCAATGTCTGAATCAGATTTGGCTTTAAAGCATCCTTAAGAAGTGCTGCCATTGCTCCAACAGCCTTTAAATCAGCAGCAGTAACTGGCTTTCCCTGATAATTATAAGCTACTACCATCCTGCCAAGTCTTTCCTTAAGATCATCCATATCAGACGCAAGACATAAAACCGCCATAATTTCTGATGCCACTGTAATTACAAAATGATCCTCACGAACAGTTCCGTCTGCTTTTGCACCAAGCCCTACTACCACATTGCGAAGGACTCTGTCATTCATGTCAAGACATCTTTTCCATACTACTTGTCTTGGATCAATTCCCAATTCATTTCCCTGCTGAATATGATTATCCAAAAGCGCTGCCAACAGGTTATTAGCAGAGGTAATGGCATGAAAATCACCAGTAAAATGAAGATTCAAGTCTTCCATGGGAACTACCTGTGCATATCCGCCTCCTGCAGCCCCACCCTTAATACCAAAACAGGGACCAAGCGAAGGCTCCCGCAGAGCGATAACTGCCTTTTTATTCAACTTACCAAATGCCTGCCCTAACCCAACGCTTGTCGTTGTCTTTCCTTCGCCTGCAGGTGTGGGATTAATAGCCGTTACCAGAATCAGCTTTCCATCAGAATTACCTGAAATCTTTTTCAGATACTCATCAGAGATTTTCGCCTTATATTTTCCATATAACTCCAGTTCATCCTCTGCAATCTGAAGCTTTTTTGCCACCTCCGCAATCGGTTCCATCACAGCTTCCTGTGCAATTTGAATATCAGTTTTCATCGTTCATTCCTCCATATTTTAAAATGACTCTTCAATAAATTGTTCAAACTGTTCCATGCTCATTAATACCTTGCGGGGTTTGGTTCCTTCCTCCTCCCCAACGACTCCGGCCTCGCATAGTTGATCCATAATTCTTGCAGCACGGTTGAACCCTATCTTAAACACTCTTTGCAGCATCCCAATGGATGCCTTGTCCTTTTCGATGATAAATTTAGCAGCATCTATAAAATACTGGTCTCTTTCTGCTCCTTCTGATGCACCGCCGCCACCGCCGCTTCCATTCCCAATATTTGCCATCTTTTCCTGAATATCCGCATCATAAATATTTCCAAGTGTCTGATTTTTCAAGAATTCTACTACATCTGATACTTCCTTGTCAGACACGAATGCACCCTGCACTCTGGCTGGTTTACTATATCCCTGTGGATAAAAAAGCATATCTCCCTTCCCAAGCAGCTTTTCTGCTCCATTCATGTCAAGAATCGTACGGGAGTCAACACCGCTTGAAACACTGAACGCCACACGGCTGGGCATATTTGCCTTAATCAGACCTGTAATGACATCCACTGAGGGTCGCTGGGTTGCAATAATCAAGTGGATACCCGCTGCCCTTGCGAGCTGTGCGAGACGACAGATGGACTCTTCCACCTCGCCCGGTGCCACCATCATCAAGTCAGCCAGCTCATCTACGATAATAACAATGTGAGGCATTTTCGCCGGAGCCTCGGGATCTCCCTTTTCCTTCATAGCTTCCACTTTTTTATTGTAGCCTTTTAAGTCTCTTACGTTAAAATCTGCAAACTTTTGATATCTGTCTGTCATTTCTGCCACTCCCCATTGCAGAGCAGCAGATGCCTTCTTAGGATCCGTCACAACAGGAATAAGCAAATGTGGAATTCCGTTGTATACGCTTAATTCAACCACCTTGGGATCGACCATAATCAGTTTTACATCATCCGGATGTGCCTTGTACAAAATACTCATAATCAAAGTATTAATACAAACCGATTTACCCGAACCTGTTGCTCCGGCAATTAACATATGAGGCATCTTGGCAATATCCGCAACCACTACCTTACCACCAATATCCTTCCCTACAGCAAATGCAAGATTAGATGGGAACTCTTTAAAGTCTCTGCTTTCCAAAAGATCCCTAAGCATTACTGTAGAATTTTCTTTATTTGGCACCTCAATTCCCACAGCTGCCTTACCCGGAATAGGTGCTTCGATACGTATATCTGTGGCTGCAAGATTCAACTTAATGTCATCTGCAAGACCAACTATCTTACTTACTTTTACGCCCTGCTCCGGTTGAAGTTCAAATCTGGTAACAGCAGGTCCCTGGCTAATATCTGTAACCGAAACTCTAACCCCAAAGGTTTGAAGAGTCTGCTGTAACCTTGCTGCAGTTTCCTTCAATTCTCTTTGAGAATCTCCACCGGATTTTCCGCTTCCCTTTACCAGCTTACTGATTGGTGGGAATATGTATTTCTTAGGTTTCAAATGGTTCGGTGTCTTTAATGATGAATTCACCGGCATTACAGCTTTTTCTGATTCTACTGTTGATGTTTTTATAGGCATTGCAGATTTTGATGATACTATCGGTATTGTTTCCGTCTGCTCCTGAAAATCAGTTATTTCAAAAAGTTCATCATTTCCATCATCTTCATCATCATATCCACTGTTATATGCATGATCTGTATAAACGCTATCAAATCCATTGTTATCGTTACTGTTGTCAAGACCATCTTCGATTTCTTCAGCCTGATCCATCTGCTCTTCAAAATCTGTCAGATTAATTTCATGCATATCATCCCTGCCCCTGCTTCGTTCTTCCATCGGATCTGTCAGGGAAGTATTAAGCATAACGCCGGAAATCTTTTTATCCATACGCAGAATTTTTTCATTTTCTCTTTCTTCTTCACGCAGGCGCTTTTCTTCTTCTCTGCGCCTTCTCTCCTCCTCCTGTTCCTCTCTGCGCACTCTTGCGCGTTCCCTGCGGTATGCCGCATCCTCCATCGAAAGTTCATATACTCTTTTACTCCCAGACTTCACTCCTGAAACAAAAGACTTATCCGTCAAAACAACAATAGAGATAATTGCCACTACAAGGACAACAAGAACCGTACCTATCATCCCTAAGAAATGATAGCTTAAATATGCAAGGGAGCCAGCAAGTACACCACCTCCATTATGATTTTCACTGCACCTTATGTATATTTCTCCCACCTGATAACTTTCAGTCATCTTAGGTGCACCGGTAAAAAGCTCACATAACATTCCCGTCAATAAAACCAGTATTACTCCTGCCACCAGTTTGCGAGCAGCTATAGAGTTTCCGTTGTTTACCATTCCAAATGCAATCATAAAGAAAAGGGCAAGCGGCATCACATATGCAGTGAGCCCAAAAACACCAAACATAACATTGCTGATCGTATTTCCCATTACGCCGGCTATACCAAAATTACACAAAAACAAAAAAACAGATACTGCAAACAGGGCAATCAAAATTATTTCATTTCTGATTGCCACATCCATAGGTTTGCTCTTTGTATTTTTCCTTCTGCTGGTAGACTTACCTCTTCCTTTACTGTTTTTCCTTGCTTGTGCCATACTAAAAACTCCCTCAAGTATCCTTTAGATACTCACATAATCTTATATAGTATAGCATTTCCAGGAAATCTTGTCATCCACAAACGATTATTTGTTATTTTTTTTCTTTTTTGATATTAAAGAATGAAGTTTTTCCATTGCCTGACTGATGCCTCCCGTCTCATTAATAATGCCCTCTGATACGGCCTCTTCCCCCACCAGAATGGTTCCCACATCTTTGGTAAGAATCCCTGTTTCCATCATCAGCTCCTCAAATCTGGCTTTTGAAATTTTACAATGACTACATACAAACCCTGTAATTCTATTTTGTATCTGTCTGAAATAGTCAAAGGTCTGAGGCACTCCAATTACCATTCCATTCATTCTGACTGGATGAATGACCATGGTTCCGGTAGGAACAATAAATGAATAATCTGTGCTTACTGCAATTGGTACACCA
>CAMBLS010000217.1 GCA_945868485.1 uncultured Lachnospiraceae bacterium
TTGCTGCAACTGCATTGTCTATTACTTCTGTATGGCCTGTTGCAGGGACTACTGTAGGAGCAACAATGATTTCTTGGCAAACTGAACACTTTGTACCGACGCTTATCCCATCAGATGTGCAGGTAGCAGGGATTGCCTTGGAATATTCTTCCAATGTATGCTCACCGTACATATATCCTTGACTTTCAGATGTGTTTGTGCAATTTGCATTAGTGCAATCATGCCAATGATGTGTTAAATTATAATTCCATTCATCTGACCATACGTGCTCATGAGGGATCATAATAGTATAATCAAAAGTTTCAACAGAACTGTTTTCTAAACCACTTTTTACAGCTATTGCCTTAATAACAGTTCTTTGCTCTTTACCCTGCTCCCCACTAAGCGTTATGGGTCCGTTATATTTAGTGCGGGTATCACTTAAAGCAGGGTCGGTTTCATCAGTTGTGTAGTAAATATCTGCATCACTTGTGCTTGTATTTAATTCAACAGATATTGGAACTTCATATGTCCCGCTTGGATAATTAGACTTTAGTGATCTTACTGTTCCGCTTAATCCCCACTCACCATTAACATAGTCAAATATGCTGCCAACTGATGCTGAACCGGTTTCAACATATGATCCATCTGCATTTTTTAGTCTTGCAGCATCAATTTCAATAAGATGATAGGTTACGCTGCTGCCTTGCTTAGCTTCATAAAGTTCATGATTAGCATTTTGCGATAATATATGAATTTTACCTGTCCCATTACTGCTTGTAATACATGCACCACCTTTAGTTGTATATATATTACCGTATGCTTCTATTGTTCCATTCACATCAATTCTGGCATCTTGTAAAGTAGCAGAACTTCGTGGTGAACCAGTTTGATTTACGCGGGAAACTGCATATGGATTTACCCTAATATCTCCTCCAAAAGCAAATGACTGACCTACCCACTCATCTCTATCATATACGTGCAGGGCCTTGCCTTCAGCTATCTTAAATACTGCACCTTCGTCAATAGTTAAACTAACATCAGGCAGCAAAGAGATGTCTTCCGAAGATGTGAAAGTTCCCCTTTTTATTTGAATATCCAGACTATTTGTAATAGGAAGAACATATTTACTGGAATCTATAGCTACTCCTACATTCAACTTTATTGGATTAAAATGAGCGGAACCATTAATAATTATCTCAAGTTTATCCGTTAAACCATTGTATCTTTTTTCAAGGCAGTCACCCTGATTATCAAGCTCAAATAGACCTCCTGTACCTATGAATGATACCGTTGCTGTCTTTGATCCCAGAGAAGTTTTTACTGACGTTGTAATGTTTTCTTTAGCGCCATGAAATATCTGCAGTGTAGACTCGATATTCTGAACATAGTATTGTGAAAACTGGAACACTTTCTTATCATTGTTCAGCATGTTACTTGTTGCAGTTCCGCCTCGATAGTCTATTATCTGTAAGTATTCATAAACTTGGGAGCCTGACTTTGCCTGCACCTTTCCGGGTCCGGTTATAAATCCGTAAGCATACAGGCTTGCTCCATCTTCCAAAGTTATCAATCCGTTTTCACCTAGCAGGATATGCCCGTACTTTCCGGTAACCATTCCTGCCGGAGAACCCTGGCCTGCGCGATGCTTTGCGCTTACACTTATCGCCCCTCCGTTCATTACATTTAATGTACCTTCAATGGTCAGGCGCTTAAAGTATTTTTGAGCATTTGCACTATATGCCGTATCAAATTCAGGATTTGTGGTATAGCACGTATACAGTTCGTCAAAAGGAACAAGCAGAGTTACACCATTTGGTATTGTGCATGTTTTTCCTTCCGGTATTATACTGTCTTCGGCAACAACAATTATTTTATCAGTTCCTGTTTGCGCAGCGCTTATTGCCTCGTCCCAATCATAATATTTTGTTCCTCCCACACTCAAAATAGGTGCTGAAGAATCTGCAAATCTCGCTTCAACAGAAGAGTCACCGTCTGTTTGTAATAAATAACTTTCAGCTTCGGACAGAAATCTTCCGTTATGGTACCAACCAACGAACTTGTAACCGTCTTCTACCGATGTTAAATTTAGCTCGTATGCTTCCCCTGAAGATTTACTAATTAAAGAATCATTCGTTATTTCAGTCCCACCTACCGTATATGTTCCATGTGTCGGAGCAATGAAAGTAACATTAGCGCCACCTGATCCTATAAGTAAAATATTTGATAAAGTCACTTTTGATTTTTTTGCTCCTGCAGCAGAAATGAGTGCTAAAGTCATGCTCCCATTTCCTTGAATTACTTGCCTAAATGAAGTACCTGAATAAGCCTCTCCATTGATTTTAATGCTGCCGCCATTCAGTTCTTTATTATCAATCGTGAAAGACAGAGTTGCATCTGAAGTCTTTCCATTTTTAATTGTCAGTGTGGTAGTTGTTGATTTATCAGCGCCGACACAGGAACCAGCTGTTCCGGTAGCAGTTCCTATAATTGTCGTTCCACTTGCAGTCCACGAATCAGCCGCTCCATCATAAGAAAGGCCAATCGACTGGTCTGCCAGTCCTGCCACCTCTGTAGCAGCCTCTGCAACGCCTATCGGTTCCATTAGGGTAATTGACGTAAGCACCAAAACCAATGTCATTAATTGAACAAATATCCGCTTCAAGACTCCCTTTATCATCTGCTAATTCCTCCAGTCACCGTATACATTCTTTCTTGTGTTCTGCTTTAGTTCGTAATTCCAAATAAACTGAACTTCCAATAATCACACTTAATAACGCCCAAAGATGTCCTCTATGGAATACCCAAATCACAGAATCTCCTACTCGCAACCATTCCTCTATAAATCTAAACGCTCCATAAGATACCATGTATAATGGCCATGTCGCTCCTGGCAGCTTGTTTTTTTTATTCATAAGATAAAAAATCGTAAGCAGTATAACATGAAATACTATTTCCATCTCTCTTGTGGGCCATCTAACCATCTCACTTCCCGGAATATATTTTCCATAACAGCAACCGCTCATTATGCAATCTACCCGTGCAAAAATCAAAGTGGTGATAGTGCACATGAGAAAAACATCAAACACATCAGCATATTTCCTGCCGGTTATTTTAGTCCCCGCAAAATAAAACAACGGCAACAAAAATACAGAACCAAAAAGACTCTGACCGTTTGATAATGGATTCCCCCATGCTTCCAGCCCTGCAAAAAGTTTTACGCTGATTAATCCAGCTATAGTATTAGCCACAGCTAAAATTGGTGCAACCCAAATATTTATTTTAAGTTTTTCATGGAAAAGCAAAATCCAAATGGCACTCACTATTGTTCCAGCTATTAAACAAACAATTAGTGTATGTGAAGCTATCCATGACAACAGATAATCCATCTTTACTGTTCTGCCCTTTCCTTCCCTTTAAACTATGTATTCGTAAATGTGCATATTATAATGCCCGATATATTTATGTAACAATTAATGTATCGTTTTAAATCCGTCATTTCATATGATTATAGCATATTTAATCTAACACCGCAAGCCTAATTGACTACTAAATCTGTCATAAATCTCTTTATATTAGATAAAATATTTTAAAAGGCGGTGATAAAATGTATAAAGAACAAATGTATGAAGAATATTTTGCAGCAAGAGTAGCGGCCCTTAGAGAATTAAAGGGTGTATCCGCCAGAGAAATGAGCTTGTCGATAGGTCAGAACACAGGTTATATTAATTACATTGAAAACGGCAAGGCACTTCCTTCAATGTCAGGTTTTTTCTATATATGTGAGTATCTTGGCATCTCTCCAAGTGAATTTTTTGATCTTGACAATAAGAATCCTCAAGAATTAAGGGGAATTATTTCTAATTTAAAAAGACTGACCCCAAAACAACTTGAAAGCATTAGTGTCATAGTAAATGATCTTGCAAACAGTGTTCATCCTTAGAAGGCATGTTAAGCTGGCAGCACACCGCAGCAGCTTAGGGTCATCGAAGATATTATCGTAGCTGCAAAAACATCCTTTGATAAGAATATGTAAATTGTATTATAAAAGGAAGCTCCCATATGCGGTGCTTCCTCATTTTACTCTAATGCTTTATTCAATTCTTATCTATATTCCCATTCTACAGCTTTTCTATTTCTTCTGCAGAAAGCCCGGTATACTTACAAATGCGTTCAACGGGCTCGCCGTCTGCTTTCATGGCACGGGCAAGCTTTCGTGCGGCTTCCAGTTCGCCC
>CAMBLS010000218.1 GCA_945868485.1 uncultured Lachnospiraceae bacterium
ATGAGTGTAGATATCGGTAATGTAAATAGAACTATGTCCAAGCATTTCTTGAATATATCGAATATCAACATCTGCCTCGAATAAACTGGTAGCAAATGTGTGTCGAAACATATGAGGAGTAATGTGCAACTCTATGGCAGCAAGAGAGGAGTATTTTTTTATCATTCTTCGAACTGCTTGATCAGATAAAGACGTTCCGGATTGATTGGCAAAAAAATGATTGCATTTTTTGATCGCCTCGCGAAAATCATTTCTATATTCTTCCAAGATTTGAATGACTGCATCATTTCCAATCTGGATACATCTTTCTTTATTTCCTTTACCATATATCAGAATGCTTCCGTCATATAGATTTACATCATCATATTTCAGTGAACATAGTTCGGAAATTCTCATGCCTGTGGCAAACAGTAGTTCTGCGACAGCGGCATCTCTTAATGCATTTCTTTTTTGATAATCAGTTTTGGCATTGCGGTGTTGACTGTAAATAGCGGCTAAAAATGTTTCAAGGGTATGTAATGGTATTGTTTTGGGAAGAATGACAGGTTCACGAAAACGTACTTGAATTTTGTTGAAAGGATTCCGGTCGATTAGTTCTTTATACTCCAGATAGTGAAAAAATGCTTTTGTTGAGGCGATTTTTCTCTTTGCCGTTTTCGGTTTATAATGCTGGTGAAGTGTAGCAATATAGCCTTCAATTGTATCAGTTGTGATTTCCATAACATTTTGGGAAGAAGTTTTTCCAGTGAATTGCTTTAAATCGATACGGTATGCTTTTAATGTTTTTGCATCTAAACGTTTCTGGGTTCGGCAGAATTCCAGATAATCTTCAATGAGTGTGTGTAGGTTATTCATAGGTTTCTCCTTTGTTTTTAATAGATTCACGAAATCTCAAAGCCCGTTTTCGGATTCATAGATTCCATTTTTTACTATTTTAAAATAAGTACTTACATTATGTCTCTAAAAATGCGATGTTTCGCAATTCTTGATTAATAAGGCATATCGTTTTGGAACTACCAAGACAGATTCTTTGATTTAAGGGATTGCTTTCGAGCTACCTGAATTATCTGGAAGATATCCGGGGTGTACATCCTGCATAAAAATCATTTACATACATTCGTATGAAACTGTCGGTGACCATCCGTTCCTTGCAGGAGGTCGAAAATAGTCGGAAAAAATTGGTGGATATTGTGCGTGTGAAAGTCTACTATTAATATTATAAGACTTTCGCACAGTTACTGTGACACAAATTTGATTCGGGGCGAGAAAGATATGGCACGCAAGGCAAAGATTAAAAGAATGTTCATTGCAGGGGATTTGGCTCATGACAAAGATGCTATGAAACAACTTTATAAATGGAAGATCGATAAGAAATGGAAGATAGAATTTCAGGATGAAGATGAGATTTATTATGCAGAGAGATGCCGATTTTGCGATACGAGAAAATCAATGAGGCGTTGTTTGATGGAGTCACAGGTCTTTGTGTTAATAGTTGGCAGACATACGTTGGAGGATACAAGGGGGAGTTGTCCCACTTGTCCGTCCTATAATCACTATTTGAAGAGTTGTAAAAGGTTTCGTACGGAAGACAATAGAACTTTTATACAGATGGGATGCGATATTGCGATCAGAGGAGAGAAAAAAGTCATCGTACTTTATAAGGATACGCGTGTGGATAAAACAAAATGCCCTGAGGCATTGAGGGATGTAGGCACTCATGTCGCAATGGTGTATAGAGGACAGGATAAGAGAAAATATTGGAAGTACGATGCGGTAAATGAAGTGCTGAACGCACCGGATCCGAAAAAGAGACAAAATAAAGAAAGCACGGAACAAAATAAGAGTTGAGCAAAACAGACGCATGCCGTCTGTTTTTGTTTTTGTGACCCGTTGTGCTTGCATCGTCTGTGCCAAGTCTGTTATGATGTTAATCGGAACATGTACAGTTAAAAACTGCCGGTAGAAATAGCGATGATCATCCATACCGCCACCCTGCAAAAGAGACCGAAAAAAGTCGAAAATAATTTGTGGTGAACAGGTTTCCGAATAATTATAATAAAAAGCAAGATCATTTGGAAAGAGGTGTTTTGTATGGCGATAGCGACGCACAAACCGATTCAGATTTTGCTGGTGGAAGACGAAAAGCATGTTTGCGATATTTATCGGCAGACATTGACGAATTGTGATAGAATGGAACTTGTATGTGTGACAGGAAGCGAGCGGGAAGCCCTTGACTGCTTGGACCGACAAAAAGTCGATGTGATTATCCTGGACTTGGAACTGTGGGAAGGAGACGGGCTGTCGTTTATTTTTCAGTTGGATGAGCGGACACGCAAAGGAAAAAACAAACCGCTGGTGATTGTTGTGACAAACAATTCTTCTGTGATTACATGGGAGACCGCCAGAGGATGCGGGGCTGATTATGTGATCCCCAAGATGACGTGGGAATATTCTCCGGTGGCAGTGTTGAGCAAGATCGAAAAAGTGTATCCCTTTTATAATAAAAAACCGAAACAAAGCGTTGCGGGCAGGCAGTTTTTTGGTCTGGGAGAGTCTTTGGGACAGGAGCGGGAGCACATTCGGCAATACGTTGAAAATATGGGTTTTGTTGCCCCGAGACAGGGCGTCGAATTTATGGTGGAAGCGATTTGGCAGATGATGGAATGGCGAGGACCGGGCGTGCTGCATTTATCAAACGACGTCTATCCGGTGATCGCCCGGAAACATAATATATCAGGGGCCAGCGTGGAAAAAGAAATTCGTTCGGTCATTTGTCATGGTTGGTCCAGAATTGACGAAGAAAAGCGAGAAAAATATTATCCCTTCGAGGTGAAGGATGGCAGGCCCAGACCGACGAACACGGAATTGATTGAAAATCTTGCAGAACTTTTGAAAACTTGATTATAGGGGTTACATATACAAATACGGCGCTGTGAAAGCACCGGAATCCTTTGCGTATACGAAAGAACTATCATAATACATTTATTGTAAGTATGACGAGGAAAGAGATGACTGATTTAATTAAAATTATGCTGGTGGAGGATGATGCCTACATCTGCAGCAGTTATGAACAGGCATTAAAAAACAATCCAAAGATGAGGCTCTGTTATGTGACAGACAGCGAACCGGAGGCACTTTGCTATTTGCGGTCCCATGGAACGGATGTAATCATTTTGGATTTGGAACTGCGTGAAGGAGATGGCATATCATTTCTGGATGAATTAAAACTGAATGATCCGCCCAAGCCTTTTGTGGTGGTTGTTACAAATACCATTTCGAATGTTATACTAAATCTGGTGCGGCAAAATGGTGCCGATTACATCTATCAAAAGGCAAATCTGGCTTATTCGCCTTACAAAGTATTGAGCATTATTGAAAAAGCCATTCCCTATAAGAAACTGGCTGATTCACAGGATGAGAAACGACTGGTTGAAAAATACACGCAGGAGAAATACGACCGCCTGACACGGAAATATATTATGGATTACCTGCAAAATATGGGATTTAAACCTTCTATGATCGGAACCAAATATTTGCTGGAAATTCTCTTTTGGTTAGTCAGCGGTGAGAAAAAGTTGGAGGACACCAGCCTCGGCGAATTATATGCAGCGGCCGGTGAGGTATATAATAATTCCGATAAAAATGTGGAGAAAGCGATTCGTGTTGCGATTGAAGGGGCTTGGAAAGGCACCAAACTTTCTGTCCTGGAGCAATATTATCCCTTTGAATATAACAAGGAAAAGGGAAAACCGACAAATCGTGACTTTATATACAATATATCAGAAAAATTGCGCTCAGAATAAGATCAGAGCCGCAAATGCGGTTCGATAATTACCGACAAATGATAGAACCCGATCGGTAGGTATTTCGCGTTGTGATGTGGCCGCAAGTCGACCATTTCGACTTGATTCGACCTTTTGGCGAAATGCCTGCGACAGAAAAAATCCATACGGACGAGTACTCTTTATTCAAAATTGAATAAGGAGGTGTCCGAGGATGTTGGCAGAATTCGTAGAGTGGATATACGTATTTGTATGCGGTGGATGTTAGTGATTAGGAGTGCATGGTTGGCACTCCTTTTTATTTTATGTGCCTAAAATGTTTATGGAGAGAAGAGTATGATTTGGGAAATAATTACTGATTTTATTCGGTCAATGGAGTATATATTTCTTCTTGATTTGCTGTGGAATAGAGGAAAAGAAACACTATTTG
>CAMBLS010000219.1 GCA_945868485.1 uncultured Lachnospiraceae bacterium
AGAAGAATAACTGAGAAATGAGACAAATAAGGAGTAGGTGGAATTTCGCTTTGCAAAAGTAAGAGATTAAATAGTGGAAAATAGCGGCATTACGAAAAATTACGAAAATAGCGGTTGAGGAGAGCCTGAAGTAACTTTTAAAATATCGCAAGGTTGTGCGAAAGTTTCTTGAAGATAAAAAATGCTTATGTTATAATGTTTAATAGAATTTTGTAAATTTTTGATGCATGATGGAGGGAACATTATGGCTGTATCATACAACAGATTATGGAAGTTATTAGTGGATAGAAAAATGAGTAAAGCGGATCTGAGGAAACAGGCAGCAATAGCACCTAATACAATGACTAAACTTCGGAGAGATGAAGAAGTGACATTGGGTGTGCTGGGCAAGATTTGTAAGACACTTGATGTGGATTATGGGGACATTATGGAGTATGTGAAAGAGTGAGTCCGGTTTTTGGGACATATATTTATGGTAAAATAAATAAGGGTAATAAAGCACATAGTATATACCTATAAAGATAGTGGTTTGCTTCAAGTGAAGCTGAAATAGAAATTGAAAAATTAATGGATTTGATGAATGATTTTAACAACGATTCTACAAATACTATTGGTTTGGGAAGTACTATTAAGGCAATAGGAACAATTGGAGATAATGCTGGATTGGTAGAGAATGAGGTAGAGACAGGACACAGTAATAAAGTAAGTGTGAGATGGGTGTTTAAAAGAGAATTGGCTAAGCTGGCGAAGGGGGCTATTACATTGTGTGACTACTCCAATGTAAAGTTCGATGCGCTGATTGAATATAGCAGTAATGCAAAAAGTTATCTTCAAGATTATGCAAAAAAAATTGCAGATGTCTATCGTAAAAAATCTGTAATTGTACAGAATTCTTTAGATACAGTAGAAGTTGGGGATGTATTTATAAATGGAGAGGGAGTAGAATTTGTAAATTCTATTCATCCACGATATAGCGATTTTAATAATTTTGAAAAAGACTTTGCGAATGAGTTAGATAAAGTTGGATTAGAGTGGCTAAGAAATCCGTCGAGTGGATATTTCCAAATCCCATTATTAGATGGAAAAGGGACAAATAATTTTAATCCAGATTTTGTGGTTTGGGATGAAGATGCAATTTATGCACTTGATACCAAAGGAAGTCATTTAATTATCCAAGACAGTGAGCGAAAACTGTTTTTTATAGAAAAAGCATATGAAGAAGGACCAGATCTCTTGGTTAGACTTATTAGTGAGAAAAAGTATAATGAACAAGGAGAGGTTATTGATACCAAAGGGTACACGGTTTGGAAGTTGAAACAGGGAACGGTGCAGCCGTTACATTGTGATAACATAGAGGAAGCGGTAAAAATGTGTTTGAAGAAATAGTTTCTGCGGTTAAAACATTTTCTGATGAGGAAGGAGAATTTGCATGTCAATAGATTTTGACCTTTCACAATTTGATGAATACAGAGAAGACAACAGAAGAGAGGTAAAGAAAGCAAATGGTGGTTTGCCAATTTCATTGTGGGACACGTATTCTGCTTTTGCAAATTGCTATGGCGGTGTCATTATCCTCGGTGTCAAAGAAGAAAAAGACGGCAGTTGGAAAACTACTGGTCTTCAGAATGCGTCCAAGCTCCGAAAAGGCTTCTGGGATACCATCAACAATTCTAAGAAAGTGAATATCAATCTCCTGTCGGAAGATGACGTAGAGATGTATGAAGTTGGTGACAATAAAGATGTCATTATGGTTATTTATGTGCCTATGGCGAAGCGCGAGCAGAAGCCGGTGTACATTAACAATGATATTTTCAATGGTACTTTTCGTCGGAACCATGAGGGAGATTATCATTGTACCAGATTGCAGGTAAAGACCATGCTTCGTGACCAGACCGAGCGCACCATGGATATGGAAGTGCTTGATAAGATTCCGATGGAAGATTTGAATTACGATACCATTCATGGATATCGCAACAGTCATCGTTCTTTAAAAGAAGGACACCCTTTTGAACGTCTGAGCGACCATGAGTATTTGAGAAGTATTGGTGCAGCTGCTATTTCAGAGGAAGATGGAAAGTTGCATCCTACGGCAGCAGGTATGCTGATGTTTGGTGACGAATATAACATTGTACGCCACTTCCCTGAGTATTTTTTGGACTACAGGGAAGAGTTAGATCCTACAACACGCTGGAGCGACAGATTACAGTCCAGTTCCGGTGAATGGTCCGGAAACGTGTGTGACTTTTATTTTAGAGTTTATAATAAGATTATTAAAGACATTAAGGTACCTTTCAAAATGGTCGGTGGTGAACGCATTGACGACACTCCGGTACACAAGGCACTCCGTGAAGCCTTGGCAAACTGTTTGATTAATGCAGATTATCATGGTTTGCGTGGCGTTGTTATCCGTAAAGAACCAGATAAGTTGATTTTAGCAAATCCGGGTTATGTCAGAACGGGTAAAAAGCAGATGCGTCTTGGTGGCGAATCCGATCCAAGAAACAAGGCACTTATGAAAATGTTCAATCTTATCAATATCGGTGAACGCGCTGGAAGTGGAGTGCCGAATATCTTTAATGTCTGGGCAGATGAAGGTTGGGAAGAGCCGGTTATTGAAGAGAGATTTGATCCGGATAGAACGGTATTGTCGCTTTCTTTCAAAAAAAGCGGCGATAAAAAAGCGGCGATAAAAAGCGGCGATAAAAAAGCGGCGATAAAAAGCGGCGGTAAGAAAGTCACGAAGAAAACTCAAATACAATATGATAGAATTCTTGAATTTATGGAAGAGGGAAAAGAGTATGGTATTTGGGATTTCTGTGAATTGTTGGGATTAAAGGAAAGCCGTACAAAGGATATTTTAAAAGGACTTTCTGATTATATTGAAATTGTTGGAAGCAATCGCGACAGACGATATAAGAAGAAAAATAATGAAGTTATTTAGTGGCTTTGATGGAAGGAGACAAATGTGTTTCATATTATAGATGAACATTTTTTTGTGCCATTGGCATCTCCAAATAAGGTGGTATATTGGGAATGTATTTGTAAGTTGTTTTCCGTCATGGATCATCAGCTTTCTTTTGGAGTGGAAAGAGATGTTCTGGTAGAAGAGTTACAATACTATTTTGAAGCATCACAGGCAGTAGACCTTGTAGGGGAAGATGTGGAAGGAAAATCTGCAAGGGATAAAGCAAACTGGATGATTCGAAAGCTGGAAAATTATGGATGGATTGATATTGAAACAGATAAAAGCTATGTACAAAGAGTTAATTTTAAGGAATATGCAGTCAAGGTAATAAGGACGCTCCTTGAGATTGCGGAAGGAAAACAGATTGAATACCAAGGATATATCTATACAATATACAGTTTGGTACGAAGTGCAACAGATAATCCGGGTATCGTTCTATTGTCTATAGTGGAAAATACAGATATGCTGATAACCGGTTTGAAAAACTTAAGTTCCAGTATTAAACATTACATAGATGAATTGACCAGATATAAGACACCGGCTGAGATTATGAATGTTCTTTTCAATGATTACATTGAGAATATCGTAGACAAGGCTTATCATCGGTTACTTACCTCAGATAATGTTTCAAAATTTCGTCCGGAGATTATAGAAAGATTGGAGAGCAAAAGCCGAAGTAAGTCTTATGTTGATAAAGCGAGCGAAGAACTGGCGGGCATTCGGGAAATTTCGAAGGATGAGGCAGAGGAACTGGTCTATCACTATATTCATCAGGTGATAGATGCCTTTCAGAATATGGATGAGATTCTGTCAGAGATTAATCGCAAGAATACGCAGTATCAAAGAGCAGCAATCAACCGGGCAAAGTTCTATTTGATAGGAGGGGAAGATGTCAGAGGACAGATTAAGGAAATCCTATCGGGGATGAACGAAAAAATCAACCAGGAAGAAATGGATTTGAGCGGGATTTATCGAATTGAATTCATGGATGAATTAATCCGGATTTACAGTTCTGCTGTATTGGATGAAAAGTCTCTATATACGCCGATTGAGGGGAAAAAAGCATTTGAACCTGAAATGCTTTTGGATACGGAACCGGATCAGGAACTTCGAGATGAAAAAATTAGACGGATGCTGGAAAAACTGGCAAGAGTTATAAATCCGGAAAAGGTAAATAATTATGTGGAAAAACATCTTGGTGACAGACAGGAAATGCTGGC
>CAMBLS010000220.1 GCA_945868485.1 uncultured Lachnospiraceae bacterium
AGGCAACTGAATATTACGTAGGGGATTTCAAGGAAATTCTTAGTTCACTGCGTAAGATCAAAAGCTCTTTAAGTGAAACTATGTATCAGATTAAGAGCGCGGCAGATCAGGTGTCTTCAGGTGCAGGACAGCTTGCCCAGAGTGCAACTGAACTGGCAGAAGGTGCGACTGATCAGGCTGGAGCTGTTGAGGAACTGTTTGCTACCATTACAGATGTGACTGATCAGGTACAGGTAAATGCTGAGGCAGCCGGAAAGACAAGCAAGGATGCGCAATCAATTGGTACGGAAGCTGAGGAGAGTTCCAGACAGATGGCACAGATGACGGAAGCAATGGAGCGCATCAGCAATGCATCCAAGGAAATAGAAAATATCATTGGAAGTATCGAAGAAATTGCTGATCAGACCAATCTGTTGGCACTTAATGCATCAATAGAAGCAGCAAGAGCAGGAGAAGCTGGTAAAGGATTTGCGGTGGTTGCAAACGAAATTGGGCAACTTGCAAAACAAAGTCAGGTTGCAGTTGAAAATACTAGAAATCTAATAGCAACAGCATTGGCAGAAGTAGAGCGTGGCAATGTGATTGTGGAAAATACCAGCACCAGCATGAGTAAGGTGGTTAATCAGATTGAGAGCATTGTGGCAGCAGTAGAAAATGTGAATGTTAACTGTGAAAATCAGGCACTTTCCATGAAACAGTTGGATCAGGGCGTTGAACAGATCTCCAATGTAGTGCAGAACAATTCTGCAACAGCAGAGGAAAGCTCTGCAACCAGCCAAGAGTTATATGCACAGGCGGTTTCCCTGAACGAATTAGTTAATAAATTTAAGCTGGCAAAATAAAGAGATTTGATTATGAAACATTTGGTAGTAAAAATTTAAAAACTGTCAATTAAAATAAGAAGATTTTCACATACTAAAAGAGACATACTGATTTGTATGTCTCTTTTTTTGACTTCTGAAAAACATATAAAGTAAAGGATGTGAAAGTTTGAGACAGTTGAATTTAAAAGAGTGCAGCGGAACAACTGCATATAAGCAATATAAACAATTTCTTTATATTTTGTTAATAATTGGTGTCTTAATGACAGTTTTTTCAGTTTATTATGCTATGTGGAACACGATTCCGTCTACAATCATGGTTAAAGCGGGTGTCAATCAGACGCTGGACTTTAATATTCCAGCATCTGGTAAGCTTTATCGGGAGGCTGTAGAAACCAGTGGGCAGGCAAAATCCTATGTAGAGGAAGAACCACAGAGCATTCAAATTGATTTTAGAACTCCGGTTACCGTTAAGGCAAATCAAATTGATAAGTATAAATTACAAATCAAGTTGTTTGATATTATACCGCTGAAAGAAGTAGATGTAAAAATCATCCAGGACATCAAGTTAAAACCGGCGGGCATTCCCATTGGGATTTATGTTAAAACACAGGGAGTATTAGTGGTTGGAATTGGAGAGTTTGACGGAGAAAACGGACAGAAATACAATCCTGCAAAGCACATATTACAGGTAGGAGACTATATTTTAGAAATTAATGATGAGGAAATTAATACAAAGAAGGAACTGATTGAAAAAATCAGCCATAGTGAAGGACAGGAAATGATATTTAAAATACAGCGAGGAGACAAGCTGATTGATGTTAAGACTCAACCGGAACTGAACCAAAATGGTGAATATAAGATGGGTATCTGGGTCAGAGATAATGCACAGGGAGTTGGAACTATGACCTATATTGACGAGCAGGGATGTTTTGGAGCACTTGGACATGGAATTAATGATATAGATACAAGCACTTTAATGACCCTATCTAAAGGGACACTATATCACACGGAGATTATTGGAATAACCAGAGGAACCACAGGAACACCTGGTGAACTGACAGGTTTTATAGAATATGATGACGATAATATTATGGGAGATATCACTGCAAATACAACCAGAGGTATTTTTGGGATTTGTACACAGGAAACGGTACAGGCTGCAGCTTATGATTACCTTCCACTGGGGCTTAAGCAGGAAATCAAAAAAGGACCTGCACAGATTATCTGTTCATTAGGAAATGGAACCTATTCCTATAATATTGAAATTACGGACATTAATTTAGAGAATGATAATATTAACCGAGGAATCGTGCTTGAGATTACAGATCCTGAACTTCTTATGGTTACCGGCGGCATTGTACAGGGAATGTCAGGTTCACCAATCGTCCAAAATGGACGAATTGTGGGTGCTGTTACACATGTTTTAGTCAATGACCCGACTAAGGGATATGGAATATTTATTGAAAATATGCTGGAGCATTGAGCGTGGGAAACAAGCGGAAAGTACACATGTATTGAAAGATTGCCTTCATATGCATGCGTACTTCCCACTCGCTCTATATTGAAGTTGCCAGAAAGCCACTGCACTTGCAGCAGCGACATTTAAAGAGTCTACTCCATTTGACATTGGAATACGCACAGTGTAATCACAGTCAGAAATTGTAGAAGCAGCCAGCCCATCACCCTCACTGCCAAGAACAATAGCCAGCTTTTCTTCTGCCATAAGACGAGGTTCATCTATAGAGATAGCATTATCGCTTAAAGCCATGGCAGCAGTTTTGAAGCCCATCTTCTGTAGCTGGGCTATTCCAGGATCAGGGGACTGTGCATCATTACCTAAATAGGTCCATGGTATTTGGAAAACGGTTCCCATACTGACTCTTGCAGAGCGTCGGTATAAGGGGTCGCTGCATGCCGGAGTAAGCAATACGGCATCCATAGACAGAGCTGCTGCGGAACGGAAAATAGCGCCAATATTAGTGGGATTCATGATATTTTCAAGAACAGCAATTCGATGTGCACCGGTACATACTTTTTCAACACAGGGCAATGGAGTGCGCTGCATGGCACATAGCATGCCTCGGGTTAACTGAAAACCGGTCAATTTTGCCAAAACTTCAAAATCAGCCGTATATACAGGAGTTCCATCACAGCGGCTAAGAATATTCTTTGCCTGTCCATCAATATGTTTTCTTTCCACAAGAAATGAGACGGGGTTATATCCGGCATTTAGAGCACGTTCGATTACTTTGGGACTTTCCGCAATGAAAAGACCTTCTTTTGGTTCATGATAGTGGAGTAGCTGAACCTCTGTAAGGCGTGCATAAATATCCAGTTCTGGTACCTGAAAATCAGTTATTTCAATAATATTCGGCATGAAAAATCTCCTTGAAGTGTTTAATTTTATATTTAGAGAATATTATAGTGTCTATGGGAAAGCGTGTCAAAAAAATCAAGATTTGTTGTCTCTTTATACTGAAATATGATATTTTATAGGTAAAGAGAAAGTAGGAGTGATTATTTATGAAATATCCGCCATTTTTAAGAAAGAATGATACCATCGGCTTTGTAGCTCCTTCCTTTGGCTGTGCAACAGAGCCCTACAGGACTTCCTTCCTGAGTGCCATAGAAAAATGGAAGAATTTAGGATACGGAATTGACTTAGGGCCAAACTGTTTTTTCGGAGATGGAATTGGTATCAGCAATACACCAAAGGAATGTGGAAAGGAACTGACAGAGTATTATACCAGCAAGAAAAATCAAATATTAATTTCCTGTGGAGGCGGGGAACTGATGTGTGAAACTATGTCCTTTGTAGATTTTGAAGCGATAAAGAAGAGTGAACCTAAGTGGTATATGGGTTATTCTGATAATACAAATATGATTTTTCTGCTTACAACTCTGTGCGATACTGCCGCTATATATGGTCCCTGTGCTACAACCTTTGGTATGGAACCATGGCATATTTCTCTGAATGAAACGATGGAAATTTTAGAGGGTAACAGGAGAGTGGTATGTAATTATGAGAAATGGGAAAAAGAAAAGCTTCGGGATGAAGAACATCCATTAGAACCTTATTATTGTACGGAAGATGTTAAAATCAGAGCTTATACGCCATTAGCCGGAAGCTGTATGGAAAACTTGGAAATACAAGAGACCGAGCTGGTTTCAATGAAGGGACGTTTAATTGGCGGTTGTATGGACTGTCTGGTAAATTTACTGGGTACCAGATTTGATGGAGTAAAGGCATTTACAGAGAAATATAAGGAAGATGGTTTCCTGTGGTTCCTTGAAGCCTGTGACTTGAATGTTTTTGGAATTAGAAGAGCTATGTGGCAGATGGAGGAAGCAGGGT
>CAMBLS010000221.1 GCA_945868485.1 uncultured Lachnospiraceae bacterium
TCTGTCCTGGTTAGCATTGCAAGTACAGGTATCTCCTGCTTGGCGCTTTCCTCATCGTAATACGCCTTAAAGGTTGCCTCCATGGCCGCAAGAGTCATTTTATCCACCCTGAGTACTCTTGCGAGAGGATGGGATTTCATCATATCTATATATTTCTTCTTTCCCGCCAGAATTCCGCCCTGAGGTCCTCCAAGCAGCTTGTCACCGCTGAAGAGTATGACATCTGCACCTTCTGCCAGCCCTGCTTTTACCGTAGGCTCCTCTATTCCGTAAGCCGAAAGGTCTGTCATGAGTCCGCTTCCCATGTCATATATAACAGGGAGATCGTATTTGTCGCCCAGTTCCTTAAGCTGACTTATACTTACATCCTCTGTGAAGCCGATTATTTTGTAATTGCTGGTGTGAACTTTCATGAGGGCTCCCGTCTCCTCAGTTATAGCTCTCTCATAGTCATTTATCCTCGTCTTATTAGTAGTGCCCACCTCCACAAGGTGTGCCCCGCTTTCTGTCATCATTTCTGGAACTCTGAATGAGCCTCCGATTTCCACAAGTTCACCTCTTGAAATGATTATTTCTCTTCCTCTCCCCAGAGCGGCAAGACACAGCATGGTAGCAGCAGCATTGTTATTAACCACCATTGCCGCTTCTGCTCCTGTTATTTCCTTTATGATTTTTTCCACATGGCTGTGGCGAGAACCACGCTTTCCTTCCTTCGGGTCATATTCCAGGGTGGAGTAATGATTGGCAACTTCCGCCACTGCCTCTTTAGCCTTGGTGCTGAGATTGGCCCTTCCCAGGTTCGTATGCAAAACAACGCCGGTTCCATTGATAACACGGCGCAGACTCTTTATTTTCAAAAAATTAAGGGCAGTCACCACTTCCTCCACTACTGCTTCAAAGGCAACGCAAGACTCATCACATGAGACATCTCCTGCAAGAATGGCTTCCCTTCTTTTCTCCACTGCGGCTCTGACCGCACCCGCAATTACTTCACGCGGCAGTTCCTGCGAAAAATCCTGAATCTGCTGAGCGTTTAACAGGTCATCAATCCTCGGTAGTTTTCTAAGTAAATTACTGTCCATATTTTTCTCCATATTCTATTTTTGGCGGGAGTATGTGGGAATCGAACCCACCCAAGAGGCTCCTAACCCCTCGCACTGGTTTTGAAGACCAGAGGGCACACCAGCACCCATCTACCCCCATATTTTACAAAAGGGAACCGACCCGGCCCCCTTTTGTTCATCAGTTTATTTTGTCAGCAATTCTAAAGCGTTCATTACGATCTCTCTCTGTCTTGCCAATTCCTTTTCAGGAGGTAACTGAGGGTTACCTGTAGGATAAGGAATAGCCTGTGCGCCTGAAATTCTTGCAGCACCTACAGTAGCGGAAATCGGAGTTACTGTACAAATGTGAACGGCAGGGATTCCTGCTTTTTCTAACTGTTTAACTATTGTTGCACCGCAACGTGTACATGTTCCTCATGTACTTGTCAGGATGGCTGCCTGAACACCTGCGGATAGCAGGTCCTCCGCCATTTCCTGACCAAATTTTGTTGCATCGGCAACAGAAGTGGAGTTTCCTGTTGTAGTAAGAAGGTATGGATATACTTCTCCAACAACACCTTCTTTTTCTAACATTTTAAGAATCTTATACGGAGCTACACGGTCCGGACTCTCGTTTGCATAAACCGGGTCAAAACCTGCGTGAACTGATTCGAATCCTGTAAGATCTTCCTTGCCGGTAAGGTCATACTTTTTCCAGAACTTAGCTGTAGCTGCATACATGTGATCCGGATTCCCCAGAGGAACGATACCGCCTGTTGTGCAAAGTGCAATCTTTGTCTTTGACAGGTCAGCAACAGGTGCAGCCGGAGCAACCTTTTCGTATACGGAAATTTCAAGTTCTGTATCGTACGGTTCACCTTTCAGTTTCTTTACCAGCATTTCTGCCGCTCTCTGAGCACCGTTCTTTTCATGGAAAACGTTTACACGCTGTCCCTTTGGATAGTAATGCTCCTGCTTAGGAGTTCCCAGCTTTTCGCCGGATATTAATTTATTTACAAATCCTGTGATAAGAGGAATTGCCTTTCTGATAGTAGCTGCAGACTTACCCACTTCCATAATGTAGCAGTCAGCCTTGTACATTTCTACACCAGGGTTTTCCCAGTAAAGACCGGTAATTGAAGGGATGCCATATGTTCCCTGAACAAATTTACATACTTCACAGCATGCGATACCGAAACGACCTGCATTGAAGGCCGGTCCTGCTATGAGAATGTCAGGCTTCCACTGTTCTACCTGCTCTTTAATGAATTCCAAGCAGACTTCCATGTTCTCAACAAAGTAGTTGTCACCGCAGACGATGGTAGCTACAATTTCGCCGCCTTTGATTGACGGTGCAAATGCATTGGCATTGCCGCGCCTTCCTTCCTCTACGAACGGAGTCTGATATGCGAATTCTTCTCCACCAATCTGTCCGAAGAACTGGTTGGTGTAAAATAAAATTCTTTTCATCTCAGCCATTTGAGCTTTTCTCCTTTCCTCAAATATTTATAAAGTAATGGCACCGAGCTTGGTGTTGCCCTGTAAGTTATGGGAACCCATGATACCGTGGATTTCGAGAAGCAGGCGTCCGTCATCCTGTATGGATGTGATATTACCGCCACATACTCTCTCTACTTCCTTAAGGTTTCCGATAGTCTTTTCCATAGCTGGAAGCATAACGGTAGCATTGGAGTTGCCCGTTGAAACGATTGCGTTAGCTTCCTGAACAGAGTCCGGAAGTGATTCTGACATGCCGTCCACACCTGCGTCTTCGTTGGTGATGATAACAACCTTTACACCGTTCTGCTCAAGCTCCTGGCAGACTATCATAAGGTCTGTAGTCGGATTTCCGAAACCTTCCTGAGAAATAATCGCGCCCTGAGCTCCAAGCATCTTTGCTTCTCTTACGGTAAGCATTCTGTCTCTGAACTTTTCTTTCAGTGTGGTCATCAGAGGGTTTACAACGATTCCCATGAAATTGATTTCTTTTCCGTGAAGTTTGAATAACTCTTCAATTACCGCGTTATTCTGGTGCATGTAAGTAGTTGTCTTTGAACCAGGGGATACGCAGTTACCGGAAATGATTGCTCCATCCATTACTTCAAGAGGAGTAACCATCGTAGGAACCATTACCTTGGCATCTCTGCCGTAGAAATAGGTGTCGTGAAGAAGACCCTGAGCCATTACATTGTAGATGTATACAACTCTTGGCAGTTCAGGATATTCAACATATTTTTCACCGATGGATTTCCATTCGTAATGTTCTGCTTCATATTCCGCTTCGAAGCCGTATGTAGCAACTTCCTTAGCAACTTTGATGCCGGCAAGTCTTACGACCTCTTCGTGGTCGTGCTGGTCAACATAGTCCTGCTTTTCGATAATCATAACAAGATGGCATAATTCAGAATACTTGGTGTACTGTGTTCCGGGTCCCATCATATCGATTACACCTTCCTGGAAACCTACAATAGGGCCTGTGCTTGTTACTGCCATTCCGGAAAGTGCTACAGTGATGCCTTCTCCAACTTCCTGCATGTCTTCTCTGAACAGACCGGGGAAAGTATCTCCGCCTTCCAGCTTAGCTCTAGGTTCAATAACATCCTTAACAGGGACAATTCTTACTGATTCTCCGGGTCTTGCAATGTCAAATGAAACGCTTTTTACCCTGCTGTCTTCCAGAACTAATTCTTCCAGTTTCTTTGGGTCTACATAAAGGCATCCGTCAGCTACCTTGCACTCTTCACTGAACTGAATGTCTTTAATTGCAACTTTTCTTAGTTCCAAATTCATGTTGGATATTTCCTTTCTTAAAGTTTTGGTGATGTTAAATGCTATCGTGTATATTTTTTTATAATACGCATTATTGTATTACGCAAAATCCATGCCAATCAAAACCAACATTCAAAAATCATCCTTCTGTGTATTTGCTTGGCTATATGACTTTTTTGCAACTGTGCGCGATAATTTTTCGTCGAAAAACCGACAGTTTCTTGTCGCATTACTTTTCAATATCTTCAATGCCCAGCTTAGACATCTTATACTTGAGTGTCTGCCGAGGTATTCCCAAGATTTCTCCTGCCTTGGTCTTG
>CAMBLS010000222.1 GCA_945868485.1 uncultured Lachnospiraceae bacterium
CCTTCATAACTGTTCCAATGAATGTTGCAATTACTTACGCAGCCTTTACCTGGAGCTGATTAATTGGAATGAAAGACATTCCAAATACAAGGCAGAAGGTCATGCAAATTCTTGCAATCCAATATTTTTTCATAAGTGACCTCCATCAATATAAAAATAGGTTTCAATAATGACAAAATTATGTAAACTTATCATACAATACTTTTTTTAGAAAAGCAATATAAATTAAGGAAATATCTGTAAAAATTCCTTTCTTTTCAGGTTGTTTTGCCGGTTACGCTCCGGTTACAGACGAAATGTTATAATCGAGTCAGAAGCATGTGAATTGACAGGAATGAATTGACAGGAATGAGAAGGAGTATCAATATGAGGAAGAAACATATGGCTATCTATAAAACCCTTGCCGCAGTCCTTTCACTGACTCTTCTGACAGGTTGCAGTCAGGTGTTTGAGAGTGCGTCACAGCCGATTAAAGCGGGGCAGACGATTTCCAGTGATTCCAAGTGGATTAACTCGGATATTGATGGGGCTGTTGACAAAGACACGCTTGTCAGCTTAAAGGATGATTTCCATACGGCGGTAAATAAGGAATGGCTGTTAGAAACGGAACTGGATTCTGAGAATATGGACATTTCAAATGCTACCAAAGCAGGAAAGATTCTGCGTAATCGCAAACTTGCCATAGTCAAGGAGCTTCGGACAACAAAAGAAGCATCTTTTGAGAGTACCGTGGAAATTGATCCGGGACTTCTTAAGCATGACTGTGAGCTGGTTCAGAAGTTCTCTGAGCTTGCAGGTAATTGGGAAAAGAGAAACGAACTGGGGGTGGAACCGGCACGTCCCTATATTGAGGTAATTGAAGAAATCCAAAATATGGATGATATGACAGACTATCTGCTGAATCGCAGTGGAATGAATTATACAGGAATCTCCCCGATTGAAATTGGAGTGCAGAAATCCTTAAGCGGAGAGGCGAAATACGAGGTTATGATTACACCGGTATACCCTGCAGAGGAGCTTTGTCTGGCTAATCAGGACGAGTATTCTTCCTTTTCCGATAAGGGAGAGGTCTATAAGCAGACAACAGATGGGCAGGTATGGTATCTGCTTGGAAGACTGGGATATAGTGAAAAGGAAATCAGCAGAATTTTGAAGCTTTGCTATCGCTTTGAGGGAAGGCTTGCGGAACTGATGAAGAGCAGCTCACAGCAGAATGACTATATTAATTATGTAGAAACTGCTGATAACCATTATGATTATGAACAGCTTTTGGAGCTAAGCCCGGTATTCCCAATGAAGGAATTGCTGGAGCGGTATCAGATTTCAGACCTTGAAGATTATACTGTATGGGAACCGGATTATATAAAAGGTGTTCAGAAATTATACCAGTCTAAATACCTTAAGGAGATTAAATCTTATTATGTAGTTCAGACAGTCAAACAGCTCCTTCCCCTTCTTGACAGGGAAAGCTATGACAAAGCTGTAGAGATTGAAAAGCAGTTAAGCAGCAGAAATTCAAATAACAATAATAAGCTTCCACCTCCTACAGCGGATATGGAAGAAGAACAGCTGACAGAGGAAGATGAAATTTTGCTTGAGTATTACTTTGGACAATATCTGTCAGGCCCTTTTGACCAGATTTATATTTCAAAGTACAGTACCAGGGAGCAGAAAGAAGAAATTCTTGAAATTGTAAATCAGGCAGTGGATTATTATCGTCAGATGCTCCTTGAGGAGGAATGGCTCAGTGAGGAGGCAAGGGAAGCGGCAGTAGAGAAGCTTGAAAATATCAGTATTCGTGCAGTTTATCCCAATCAGTTTAAGGATTACAGAGGACTGGAGTTTGAAGCTTATGAGGAAAACGGAATTGCTACCGGTGCAACTTTGGTGGAGGCAGTTGCAGCAATTAACGACTTTCAGGCTGATAGGAGTATGGAGCAGTTTGGCCAGCCTTATGACAGGGACTGGTGGGATTTGGATGTACTTTCTGCAACAGTAGTGAATGCATTTTATATTCCTACAGAAAATTCAATCAATATTTTGCCGGGATTTTTGTGCATCAGTGATTTTTATGATGCCAGTGCCAGTGAAGAAGAGAACATGGGAAGGATTGGCGTGATTATCGGTCATGAGATTACCCATGCATTTGACAGCACAGGATGCCTTTTTGATAAGGATGGAAGAGGAGGATTCTGGTATTCACCGAAGGATGTGGTAAAGTTCCAGATGCGAGTTAATGAGCTTGGAAAGTATTATACCAACATTATTCCATACCCTGGAGCAACATTTTATAATGGAAATCTTGTTTCGTCGGAGGCAGTTGCAGATATGGGTGGTGTCAAGTGTATGTTGGGAGTGGCCAAACAAAAAGAGAATTTTGATTATGAACTCTTTTTTAAATCCTATGCATCCCTTTGGCGTTGTAAACGGGTCTTTGAGTATGAGCAGATATATGCAACAGATGTCCATCCGCTGAATTTCCTGCGGACGAATGTGACCTTGCAGCAGTTTGACGAATTTATGGAAACATTTGATATTCAGCCGGGAGATGGAATGTATCTGGAACCGGAAAAGAGAACGATAGTGTGGTAAGTATAAAAGAATGGAGAAATGTTATGAGTGAAGCAGTAATTACCCTGAAGGGGGTACAGAAAAGCTATGGAAAGCATCAGGTATTGCGAGGCGTTGACTTACAGGTAAATAAAGGAGATATTTACGGGCTGGTTGGAAGAAACGGAGCGGGAAAGACTACCATTTTCAAGATTATTCTGGGGCTTTCCGAATATCAGGCGGGAGATCTTATGATTGGGAGCGGCAGCAGCCAGCAGGAGATTAAGAAGGGAAGAAAGAAAATCGGATTTTTTGTAGGCTCTAACTTTTTCGGTTATCTTACAGGCAGACAGAATCTGGAGTATTATCAGGCACTGAAAGGAATCAAGGATAAGAAGGAAGTTGAGAGAGTTCTTGACATTGTGGAGCTTAATCAGGTAAAGGCACCTGTCAAAAATTATTCCATGGGAATGCGTCAGCGGCTTGGTATTGCCAATGCACTGCTGGGAAATCCGGAAATTCTAATTCTGGACGAGCCTACCAATGGTCTTGATCCTCAGGGAATTGCAGATGTGCGTGCCCTGCTTCGGAAGCTGAATCAGGAGTATGGCATGACAATTATTGTATCCTCCCATATTCTCGGGGAACTACAGAATACGGCACACCGCTTCGGAATTGTAAATGACGGAAGGATTGTGAGAGAAATTTCGACGGAAGATTTACAGACAGATGAAAAAACCGTACGGATCAGCGTGGATGACTTAGAAAAGGCAGAAGAAGCACTTATGGCTGCTGGCGTAAAGGTTCTTGGCAAAGAACAGGAGACTAGAAGTTTAGAGGAATATTACTTTAATTTGGTAGGAGGAAAAGAAAATGAGTAATTACATATTTGCAGATTTAAAAAGAATTATAAAACGAATTCCCTTTTTAATCAGCATACTGCTTATCAATCTGGCACTCGCCGGAGTGCTTTTGTTTGCTCATGGGAGTAACTGGAATTCCGTGTATTTTGTGATTTGTGTGCAGAATTTTTCCCAAGTGCTCCCGATTATTCTGGGGCTGATTGTTTTATCTGCTGTCTTTGCAGATGATTTTAAGGCGAAAACCATGCAGGTCGCAATCGGAACAGGGCTGTCCCGGGGGGCAGTGATCTTTTCCAAGCTGATTGAAGTGTGTGTGCTTACAGCGTTTAGCATTTTTACGATAGGCGTTGTTGCTTTTGGAATGGGTGGAATCCTGCATGCAGAAACGATTGCCAGCCAGAATATTGAAATCATTCAGTTCCTGTTAAAAGCAGGAAGTGCAATAATAGGATACTGCAGTATCGCTATGATTTTGATGTTCTTCACGCAGACCACAGGCTTTGCCACATTGTTTTATATTGGACTTTCTGCACACATTGTAGAAGGTATTTTGGAAATTTTTACTGACATTAAATATATTCAGGTATTGAATTTGAAGCGGTTTTTCTTTTCTTCTCTTGTAGAAACGGTATTTACCAGAATGCTTCTTGGTACCATTGATGTGGGAGGCATTATTGGAATGATTATTTATATTATCGGAGCA
>CAMBLS010000223.1 GCA_945868485.1 uncultured Lachnospiraceae bacterium
AGAACCGGAATTCCATTTCTCACACAAGCCGCCTCGCTTTCGAACCTCTCGTACTAATTTCTGTTCAATATATTTTTCACGCATCCCACGCCTCCATCATTCTTAACAGGTGTGCAGGTCGAGCACCTCGTTTCGTAAAACTCCCTTATGCAGATTTTTCGTAAATTTCTTTCTAAAAGAACTTTTATGTACTGAGGTTAACGACCTACACATTTGAGCTTGAAAATGAATGCCATCACTCCAAGAAATCCTGTCCTTCTTTCAGCTTTAATCCCACGACCAGCACGCCGGTGTTCTTGCGAATCCGTTTGTAGCCGGCCTTGTCCATCGAAGAATAAAAATCTGTCGTACTGCGGATATATTCCCCGTTCTGCATGCAATGGGCTCGATACGCCTGATACAGTTCTCCTGACTTTCCCTTATAGGATGGATCCATCTCACAGCATTCTTCTAAGAACTGACCAAGCCAATCATTATCCTCTCGGTATGCCTGAATCGCTGCTTCCACCACATCCGGAATCTTAGTATGGAAATTCTTATCAATTGCTCTCTTGGCACCTTCGATGATCCAGCTCATTACAGCCGGTCCCGCATGCTCAAACAAATAATCCGCATAATTCTTGATATCGCTCTTCCCGGTAATCTTCGCATTGAAGGGAATTACAATCAGCCTTCGCCAGATACCATCATCATTGGCTCCCACCTTTGGCAAATGATTCGTATAAAGCACCAGCGTATGCGACGGAACAAAGGAGAATGGATCCTTGTACTTCTTCTCCGCCTGAATCTCATCCGTAGAGCATAACTGTTTCACCACAGCAGTATTGAGCCTCATGCCCTCTTCCATTTCTGAAGAAATGATGAGTCTTTTCCCTTTCAGCTCAGCCATCTCCGGTTTCACATTTCTCTTGCAATTCATCGTGAGTGCCTCCGCTGAAAGCTTTCCGGCATAATTCCCCAGCACCCGAAAAATCGTATTCCACAAGGTACTCTTTCCATTGGCACCACCACCATAAGCAATAATCATATGCTCCTGATACACCTTACCGATTGCAGCCATTCCCACAGTCTCCTGCACATAATCAATCAGCTTCTGATCCTTACAGAAAAACAAACTCAAAGCATCCAGCCATATCTGCTTTCCCTCTTCTCCGGGAGAACACGCTGTAATCTTTGTAATCAAATCCTCCGGATTATGTGGCTGTTCTCCTGCCAAGCCTTTTCTCAAATCATAGGTTGCATAGGGCGTATTGATGAGATTCTCATCCTTATCCAACTCACTGACAGAAATCGCAAGCATCGGCTTTGCAGTATTCGCCGCCGATACAATGTACTTATAATCACGTCTCTTCTGTACGAACTTCAGATAGGTCTGCGCACCCATCAGCATGTACACAAGCGGCAGCAGCTTTCCATCCACTTCCTTTAGAAGCTCCCTCGGACCTGCCTGGATAGAAGCCTTCCGAACACCTGCATCCTCCAAAGCCTTTTCCACTCTGGCAACCTCATCCATGGCATCCTGCAGCTGCAAATCCAGGAATTCCTCCACCGCTCCAATTGCCATCTGCTTGTCCTCTCGCCAGCATTCACCATCGAATCTCAGGAAATCTGTCGCACTGGTGTATTTCAGTTCATCCCCATACTCACGCACAAGAACCTTCGCCTGTCCGATATCCGAATAATCCTCCGGCTTAAGGGAAGTCCCCTCAAAATCTGCATTGTATTCATCAGGCGAAACATAACCATCCTGTGTCACAATGCTTTTTCGAAAGAACTTCACCGCACTGTTCCAAATAGTCTTAAGTTCAAAATCCGGAAGCGGCGGATCACATTTCTTCGCATGCTCCAGAAATGCCTCATGTGCTTTTTCCGTATCCCCGTATCGCTTCAAAACACGACCCGCAAATCGGCTCATCGTGTTATTGCGGCTTCCTTCTAAAATAGGACCGGTACTTTTCCCACCTGGCATCTCCGAATCAAAGTCTTCCTCTTCCATATCAGAGATCTCAACCTCCTCATCCACCGTCATCCAGCCATCGTGGAAAATCACCTCATCACATTCCGCACCGAATATGAATCTGGCAGCATCCAATGCATTTCCATCAAAGAATGGGTAGGCACTTTGAATCGACTTCTTCAGATTTCCATATCTGGTCGCATCCGTTATCTCTGTAATAGGAAAATACATGTGATACCTCGGTCTTGCCGACTTTCCCTCTTTCTCTAAAAGATGGTGGCGGCTCGGTGCCAGCAAGTACTCCACATTCGGGAACAACCCTTCCAGCTTCTCAGGCGTAATCCATTCCGTAGCCGCTTCGGTGTGGTCATTATCAATATCCATAACAATCACATCCGATCGGATGAAATTATCAATGCTTCGATAATTCCCTTTGAACTCTCCGCAAACATGATCCTTCTTCACCGCTTCCTGCAACTGCTCCGGCGTGACCACCGTCACCTTATTGGGATAGTTGCAGTTCCCGGCTTGACCGACGCAGTTTGCAGTAAAAATCGTTACCAACATACTTCAAACCTCGTTTCTACAAAGTAAGGACAATAATCCTTCTACCTTCCTAAGCGCCCTCGACCTGCACTTTTCCGGTCAAAACCCGGAAATTTTACAGAGATTTAGCCAGAGCAGTATCGCTTCCTTTTATAAAGCGAAAAATGCCCTGGCTTTTTCATGACTTTTTTCAGAAAAATATCTCTTCAACCGGAAAAACAAATCACAGATGCGCTTAGGAAGATAGAAAGGCACGAAGCCATTCGGAAAGTGAGGTGCTGCAGATGCAGACAGAAACGATTGATAAAGGCCAGCAGGCCACACCGCAGATTGAAGAAGAGCTTATTGATACTCTCATCGCAATCAGCGTAGTAGCCAAACGCCTGGCAGCCAATCTAAGACAACAGAATACAGAAAATGGAGGAACTGAAAATGAGCAAAATGAGTGAATTGTCTCAGGTGCTGGATGAAATGATTGCCTGCGGCGAAGGCATGATCAAAGCCGCAAATGCAATAAAAGAAATCTTCTCATCTACAGAAGAAGCTCCGGCAGTACCTGAATCAGCCCCTTCCTATACAAAGGAAGATGTTCGCGGAATACTTGCTGCAAAGTCAGCTGCCGGATTCAAAAAGGAAGTCAAAGAGCTTCTGGAGAAATATGGCGCACAGCAGTTAAAGCAGGTTGATCCTAAAGATTATGCCGCCCTTATTAAGGAAGCAGAGGTGATCGGCAATGCCTAAACACGCATACCTCTCCGCCTCTGCCAGCCACAGATGGTTAGCTTGTCCGCCAAGCGCAAAGCTCTGTGCCAGCATTCCGGATCAAGCATCCGAATATGCACAGCAGGGAACCGACTGTCATGAGCTCTGTGCCTACATGGTAGAGAAAGCACTTGGCAGAGATGTTCCGGATCCAACAGAAAGCCTTACCTACTATGATGCAGAGATGCAGAACTGTGCAGAGGAATACAGGAATTATGTATTGGAACAGATTGAAGCGGCAAAGGAGTTCTGCAAGGATCCACAGGTCATGATTGAGCAAAGACTCGACTTCTCCCGCTGGGTAGAAAATGGATTCGGAACCGGTGACTGTGTCATCGTAGCTGATGAAGTATTACAGATTATCGATTATAAGCACGGTCTTGGAGTTCTCGTAAGCGCCGGTGATGATGAGCACGGTGGTAACAGCCAGATGATGTGCTACGCCTTAGGTGCTTTGGAAGTATTCGGAGACATCTACGATATCAATCATATTAAGATGACCATCTTCCAACCAAGACGCAAAAACATCAGCACCTACACCATCAGCAGAGACGATCTTCTGAAATGGGCTGACGAAGTCCTGGCACCAACTGCCCAGCTTGCCTATGTAGGCGAAGGTGAATTCAAAGCCGGTGATCACTGCCAGTTCTGCAAGGTAAAGGCAACCTGCCGCAAGCGTGCGGAATACAATCTAGAGCTTGCAAAATATGATTTCGAAATGCCTGCTACCCTGGATAATACAGAAATCGCCGCCATCCTTGAAAAAGTGGATGAAATGATTTCCTGGGGCAATGACATCAAGGAAT
>CAMBLS010000224.1 GCA_945868485.1 uncultured Lachnospiraceae bacterium
TTGCTGAAATAAGGGCTACATGGTTTTTTCATATACTTAGCGTTGCTTTTTCTTATCCAGCGGCTGCTTACGTCAGGGTCAAAGTGTTTTGTTTCACAATTTTCAGATCAGACGAATCGGACAAGAAAAAAATTTTGAACGAGGAAAAAGGGTATGTGGATGCACCGGAAGAAGGCATTACGCAAACATCGGAGGGACAAAATACAAAAAAGCAGGAATCAAGTGAAGAGATAACAGCAGAAACGCTAAAAAGAGCATCAGAAAAGGCAGAAAAAGAAATAGAAACAGAAGCAGAAACAGAAGCAGAAAGTAAGATCGGAGAATTCTTTCAAAAACTTTGGTCTGCAATAAAAAATATTAAGTACACAATTCGTAGAATATGTGATAAGATTAAACATATTGTAAATAATACCCGATATTATATTGAAATTTTAAAAAGTAATACTTTTAAGCGTGCGTGGAAGACATGTTCCGGTCAGGTATTGTCTCTTCTTAAAAGCCTGGCACCGAGGAAGATTCAGGGAAGGCTTTGGGTAGGAACCGGTGATCCAGCAAGTACGGGACAAGTTTTAGCTGTTTATGGTATGCTGTATCCATTGCTTGGTAATCATATAGATATCATTCCGGATTTTGAACAGGCAATTTTGGAATGTGATATTTTAATAAAAGGAAGAATTACAATTTTTAAGGCTTTGAAAACAGCATGGATTGTATTTTTTAACAGAGATTTACGGCGTTTGATAAGATTATTGAAAAGGGAGGCATCTTAAATATGGCAGAAAATAATTTTACAGGGGTAATTGAATCCTTAATGAAAGGAATGAATACTGTTTTATCAACTAAAACGGTTGTAGGTGAAGCAACCAAAATAGGTGATACCATTATTCTGCCCCTTGTTGATGTTACCTTTGGAGTAGGTGCAGGTGCAAGTACTGCAGACAAAAAAAGTGGTGGTGCCGGTGGTTTTTCAGGAAAGCTCACGCCGAGTGCAGTTCTGGTAATCAAAAATGGCAGTACCAAGCTTGTGAATATCAAAAATCAGGATACGGTTACTAAGGTACTTGATTTAATTCCTGATATAGTTGACAAGTTCACGTCACCCAAGGAAGAAATGATTGATGATGAGGAAGCAGTAGATATTGCATTCCCAGAAGATGCGGATAACAGTAAATAATTTGGGTACAACTGCATAAGATAAAGTAAGAAAGCATAAGTGAGAGGATACGCATGAAAAAACTGATTGGTTTTATCGCTTTTTGGATTGCAGTTGGGATGTTACTTATGCTTTTTCTTGCTCACCATTATTTAATAGGTTTAATTATTATAGCACTTTTGTTACTGATAGGATATAATTGTTATGTTTGAAGAAACATTGGTCGATGGAACCCCGGATGAATTAAATGAATTAAAAAGCTGGCTTTTTAAAGAGAACATACGGCTTGAAATGGAGCGAAATGAGCTAAAGCGTATGGAGGACAAGTTAATTAAAGAAAGAAAGCAGTTTCAGTCGGAAATAGACGAAGTCAATCGCAGGCTGGTTTTTGAACGCAAGCGGCTAAAACAGGATGAAATCTTTTTTGATAAAAAAATGGAAATTCTGAAAAATGGTTTTGCTCAGCTTGAGACAGAACGGAAAAAAATAGAACGTGACAAAATCATGTTGGAAGCGGAAAAAAATGCACATTCCAGTTATGTAAAACAGGAAAAGGGTATGGAATTGGCTGAAATGCTATTTCAGGGAGTAAATAGTCAGCTGGCTCTGAAAAAGCGTTATAAAGATTTGATTAAAATGTTTCATCCGGATAATATTGCAGGAGATCATGACATGGTGCTCATAATCAATCGAATTTATGAAGAATTGAAGAGAGATTATGAAATGGGCAAGAGAGCATAAGAAGAAAACAAAAAAGAGCTGGTTACAAGACCAGCTCTTTAAAAAATTTGCTTAAACTCTTTCAACTTTTCCGGATTTTAAACAATTTGTACAAACGTGCATTCTTTTGGAAGCTCCGTTTACTTTACATTTAACACTCTTAATGTTTGAATTCCAGATTCTGTTAGATCTTCTATGAGAATGGCTTACGTTGTTCCCAAAATGAACGCCTTTACCACAAATATCACATTTAGCCATCGTTGCACCTCCTAACAATTCATATTAAACATACACAACAGTTGTATGATAGCAGAAAATAAATAAGAATGCAAGCGGAATTTGAAGAAATTTTTTGTTTCTTTTTTTTTGTTTTACGGTTATAATAAATTATATATGTCAAAATATAAGGAGGCAGCCTATGAAAAATTCTTCAATGAAGGAAACTTCTATGAACACTCATATGGGGAATATTGCAATTGATAATGAAGTGATTGCCCAATACGCAGGCAGTGTTGCGACAGAATGCTTTGGCGTTGTTGGAATGGCAGGCATCAATGTGAAGGATGGCCTTGTTAAATTGCTGAAAAAGGACAGTATGACCAGAGGAATTAATGTTTCTATCAAAAATAATAAGTTGACAATTAATTTTCATATTATTGTTGCTTATGGTGTAAGCATACTTGCGGTTTCTGATAATCTGATCAGCAATGTAAAATATAAGGTTGAAGAATTTACAGGAATTTAAATTGAAAAAGTAAACATCTTTGTTGAAGGTGTAAGAGTGATTGATTAAGAGGAGGATTTGTTGTGACTAATACAATCGACGCTAAGATACTTGCAAAGATGTTCTTAGCCGGAGCTAAAAACCTTGAATCCAAAAAGGAATGGATTAATGATTTAAATGTTTTCCCTGTGCCCGATGGTGATACCGGAACCAATATGACACTTACTATTATGTCTGCAGCGAAGGAAGTTTCTGCTATGGGTGAACCGGATATGATGTCTTTGTGCAAAGCAATTTCGTCAGGTTCATTAAGAGGGGCAAGAGGTAATTCCGGTGTTATTTTATCTCAATTGTTCCGTGGGTTTACCAAATCTGTCAGGGAAAAGAGTACTGTTGATATTCCGGCATTTGCGGATGCATTTGAAAAAGCTGTGGAGACTGCATATAAGGCGGTTATGAAGCCAAAAGAAGGGACCATTTTAACCGTTGCAAAAGGTGCTGCTGTCAGAGCAAGAGAGTTGGCAGAAGAAGGTTGTGATGACCTTAGTGTTTTTTTTGATGAAGTGATTAAATATGCAGATGAGGTTTTGGAGCAGACTCCTGAAATGCTTCCGGTATTAAAACAGGCAGGAGTGGTTGACTCTGGCGGTCAAGGACTAATGCAGGTATTAAAAGGAGCCTATGACGCATTCCTTGGAAAAGAAATTGATTTGACCATTGGCGAGGTGACACATGCAGCACCTGTTAAAACAGGGGTGGAGACTCAGACCGATGTGGAAATAAAGTATGGTTATTGTACAGAATTTATTATTTTACTTACCAGAAACTTCAATATCAAGAATGAAATGGATTTCAAAGAATATTTGGAATCAATTGGAGATTCGATTGTAGTGGTAGCTGATGACGATGTGGTTAAGGTACATGTACATACCAACGACCCCGGACTGGCTATACAGAAGGCACTTAAATATGGTGCACTATCCAATATGAAGATTGATAATATGCGTCTTGAACATCAGGAAAAATTGTTTAAGTCCGGTCAGATGCCTGCTAAGGAGGTAGAAAAAGAAGAAGAGATGCCTCATAAGGAAGTTGGATTTATTGCAGTTTCTGTAGGCGAAGGTATTAATGAAATCTTTAAAGGATTAGGTGTTGACTATATTATTGAAGGCGGACAGACTATGAATCCAAGTACAGAGGATATGCTGAATGCCATCGAAAAAGTAAATGCGGATACCATCTTTATTCTGCCCAACAACAAAAATATTATCCTCGCAGCTAATCAGGCAAAGATGATGGTTGAGGATAAGAAGATTATTGTAATCCCGACCAAGACAGTTCCTCAGGGAATTACCGCTATTATCAATTATGTGCCGGACTTAAGCGCAGAGGATAATGAAGAAACCATGAAGTTGGAAATCGGCAATGTAAAGACGGGGCAGGTAACTTATGCTGTAAGAGACACCATGAT
>CAMBLS010000225.1 GCA_945868485.1 uncultured Lachnospiraceae bacterium
CATTTAGCTCAATCTTATCTTCCAGCAGCTGTTCAAAGGATAATCCTATCCCCCTTTGCAACTGATAGATATCATATGGATCCAATATAATAGAGTTACCCATTCCATGGCAACACAATGAACATCCCTTACAATCATTGCAGGCTGCTTTTACCATATCATTTGCCGTATAAAGTCTTCCGTCTGATATCTGCCTTAAATCGATCTCGCGCTCCATCTGATTTCTGCCCTTTTCTTAAAATATTCTTTTATTGTTCTATTAATTTACAGACATCCACCCAGCCATCCTCGCCTGCATACTTCTCCAACTCCGGTATTGTCAGCTCAATGGCACTATTGCTGCTTCCACAGGCAGGAAAAACAGTCTCAAATCGCCTTAATGACTCATCTAAAAAAACCTTTACCCCTTCTTTCACTGCAAAGGGGCAGACTCCTCCCACTTCATGACCAATCATTTCTGATACTTCCTCATAGGAAAGCATTTTAGCCTTTGTTCCAAACTGCTTTTTATACTTTGCATTATCAATTTTTACATCGCCTGCAGCCACAATGAGTATCGCATTTCCGTCTACTATAAAAGATAATGTTTTGGCAATTCTCTGGGGCTCACAGTGCAGAGCTTCTGCCGCCAATGCAACTGTTGCACTGGAAACTTCAAATTCCTGTATACGATCCTCCATTCCATATTGCCTGAAATAGGTTCTTACTTTTTCAATTGACATATGCTTTTCTCCTCTTTATCATAACGCAAACCACATTGCTCACTTCTTTAAACATGAATACATTATATGTCGTACAAAATTTTCCTTCAAGACCTAAATTTCAAATTAAAACAGACTGTTGACCTTTCCACCTTAAATGGTCTGAAAGTAGGCATAAACAAGGGTAGTGTACAGGTAGAAATGTTTGAAAATTGGTGTCGTGAAAATAATATCGATTGCGAAATCATCTTATACAAAAGCAGTAAAGACTGTTATAAAGATATGAACAGTGGAAAGCTTGATTCCACAATCTCTACCAATGTGTCTGGAAAGGAGATTGTAAAATGCAACTGGAAATTCATTCTAAAAATTGGTTCTTCCTCTTATTATTTTGCCATCAATAAGCAGAGACCAGACATATTAAAGGAACTGAATGAAACAAATTCCAAAATCCTGCAATCTGATTGGTACTACAAAGAAAAAGTATATTCAAAGTACTATGGACAGACATCTGCTGCCTCCACAGGACTTTCTTCAGAAGATTTTGAATTATTGAAACAGAAACAACAGATTAAAGTGGGATATGTAAAGAAATGTCTCCCCTATGCAGATACGGATGCAACAAGCGGAAAGATGATTGGTCTACTGACAACCTTCACAGACCACATGCGGAACGATATAATGTAAAACTACAGGCAATAGAATTTGATACCTATGAACAAATGCATGATGCACTATTTGACGACAGGATTGACATTATGTTCCCAGTGTATGGTAGATATTGGATTGCAGAAGAAAATAGTCGAGCTAATAGACAGTTTGCAGAACAGATATATCAGCCTCCAATTTTTGGAGGCTGACTACCAACAATATATCTTTAAAAATCATCCTATGATTTCAAACTCATTTATAATTGAATTCAATTGTGCTACCTCATTATTTACTTCAACCATAGCTTTTTGGATATTGATAATCTCATTATGTAGATCTTCGACCACATCATATATATCCTGACTTGCAGAAGAAAGCTCACAGGTGTCTTCATTAATCTTTTCAAAATCTGTCACCATCGTTTGTTTCTTAGCATTCAATACCCCTAAAGAGTCATTAAGCTCATCTATATAATTGCCAACAAAGGAAACATCATTGAAAATAGTTTGAAAACTCCCCTCAGTTTCCGTCATGGATTCAACACAAATTTCATTCTTTTCACTGATTATCTCCATTTGCTCACTAACCATCTGAATTTCTTTTCTGATTTCCTTAATGATTGTAGCAATATCTGTAGTTGCTCTTGCTGTCTGATCTGCAAGCTTTCCAATTTCATCAGCAACAACCGCAAATCCTTTTCCTGCCGCACCAGCACGTGCTGCCTCTATATTCGCATTTAATGCAAGAAGTTCCGTTTCACTTGCAATATCATTAATTGTATTACTGATTGAGCCAATAGATTCCGACTTTTCTAAAAGTAATTTCACCATATTAGCTGCATTACACTGTGTAATATTACTCTCATTTAACTGATTTGATAAATTCATAATATATTTTTGTCCACATGAAGTCGCATTGATTGTATCCTTAGTAGACTGCTCGATTTTAGACATATTGTTAACAATTTTTTCAATATGAATTGCAAATTCATTCATACTATCGTTTGCAGACGATGTTTTTTCAAAAGTATCTTCTACATGCTGTACAACATCTCCAAGCGTCTTTTGCATAACATCATTGCGTTCAACAGAATGATTTATTGATTCCTCTACTCTATGAAATTCTTTTTTTAGCATCATAGAAACATCAATAATCTTTTTTACAATATTTTGAAGCTTTTCTTCCAACAAAAGAACAGATTCCTGCATTTGTCCTATCTCATCTTTTCTTATGCTGATATCATTTTCTCTTTTCTCAGCAATCTTAAGATTTTGAAGCGTCTCAACCTTTCCCTTCATCGTAATAATTGGTTTGGTAATTCGTCTGCTAAATACCCAAACAATGCTGGCAGCTATAATGACAGAAACAATAAGTATAATGATAAATGTCATTATCATTTTGTTTATTAATTGATTGTAAACTGATACCGGTATAACAACCATCATATACCAGTCGCTTGAGGGAACATCTTCTTGAAAGATATACTTATTAACTCCATCATAATCTATAAAACTTTCTCCCGCAGCCGATGCCGTTAAATATATTCCATCAAGAACATTGCTAATGTTTACTGTATTTTCACCATCCGATAAGAACTCTGTTTCTGGGTGCATTAATAAGGTTCCATCACCTGCTGTCATGATCACATATTTACCATCGGAAGCATCCGTATTTACGTTAATCATTTCAATAAGTGCATCCGTAGTTAAATCCATGCTGACTACTGCAGTTCTTCCATCCTTCAGTTTTACAGCCTTTGAGATTGGAATTACACGCTGACCGGATATAACATCTATATAGGGCGGCCCAAATACCTTTTCATTCGGTCTTTCTATCGCACCTGTATACCATACTCTTGAAGTAAAATCCCATCCTTCGTCCGGAATCCATCCCGTTCCATCAAAAAAGCTTCCATCTGAAATCGCAACATAAATATCAGAGGCAACAGCAGAATAATTTGTATAGCTCATTACATCTTCAGACAAAGCATTATCGTCCACTTTGCTTTTTCCCGCAAGTTCCGTTGCCAGACTGTCAATAACAGCAGTTTCTCTTTCTAACCAGCTGCTAACAGAGGATGCATAATATTTTACTTCCATCTGACTTTCTTTATCATTCATTTGAATTAAATTCTCGTTTGATATGCTCCAAATTCCTACCATAGCAGCAACCATGCAAGCTACACATATAAGGGTGAAAATGATTGTTATTTGGGTACGTATACTTTTCATTTGTTTTCTCCTTAGAAAGACAAAAATACTAATTTCAGCACCTTTGCGTACTTATAACCGTTAAATTGGATGTATTATTATATCATAGTACAATAGTACCTGTCAATTTCTGACAGGCTTTTTGTGACAGGCTTTTTGCTGTTATTAACTGTAGGGTTAATAAAATTATACTCCCTGCTTATAGCAAAATCTTTTTATTAGAATCCTTCACGTTTTCACCTCTTTTCTTTTCCACATGAAAATGATGTATAATTATGTTTTTACATTTTACAAATTATACATAAAACACTTATATAAACCAATTTAATCCGTTGTAATCCATTTTTTGTAAGGAAAGGGAAAAATCTAATGTACGAAAATATACCCGACTTATTGACTCGTAAAGAGGCATAAAGAATATTATGTGTTGGAAAAACACTTTACTCAATCTCATTCATACTCAAAAGTTACCTGCAATAATAATAGGCGGTAGC
>CAMBLS010000226.1 GCA_945868485.1 uncultured Lachnospiraceae bacterium
AGATGATTGAAACTATACAGTTCAATGATGCGGTTGAAGATTTGTATAAAGATCAGTTGGCTAATATGCTTAGAGAAGCATTGGCTGAATATGCAAGTGTGCATGCTACTATACAGGAGTTGCCGGAGCATACGGATAATGTTGTTGCTGAAGTCCTCGCAAATATTCTTGCTATGGATGGAGTGAAGGCATCAAGAAGAAAAGAATACAAGAAATTTTTGGAAGAAATAGGCAAAGGCTCGGTTGAACAAGCGAGGCTGAGAGAACTTCAGATTATTCTTGAAATATCTAATGATTATAAGAAGGATAATTCGCTGGATGATTTGGGTAAAGATATGGAATATGATAGCGTCGATGGAATAGATTGGCGTAGTATATCGGCAATTGTTAAATCTTTATATGAAAGATTAGAAGAAGTGAATGGTAAGAAGATTATCCGTCGCATTCAGGATTTGTCACAGAGAACTAGTCAGCTTCACGAAAAAATAAACTATATGAAGGTTCAAAAAAAACTGGAGACTATGGGTGATGATTGGGTGGCTCGAAAGGAGTATGTTGATTCTCTTTATGCCGGACAGGAAAAGCGAAACAAAGTGAAGCAGTCATATATGGCAAATTATAAGATTGCAGAAGAGGATTATCACTGGAATGTTGCATTTTTAGACGGAAGACAGTATGCAGATCAGGTGGATTTGTTTGTAGGAGGAAGTCCGTGTCAGTCATTTTCATCCGTAGGAAAACAAAGAGGTTTAGAAGATACTAGAGGTACGCTTTTTTACGAGTATGCCCGGCTTATTGATGAAATTAAACCAAAGGTATTTATATATGAAAATGTGAGGGCTGTGACTTCTCACGATGGTGGAAAAACATGGGAGAAGATGCAGGAGGTATTCAAGGAGATTGGATATAGTTTTTCGTGGTCTGTTCTCAATGCAAAGAATTATGGGATTCCACAAAATAGAGAGAGGCTTTTTGTTGTTGGAATACGAGAGGATATAGTGGGAGAAAAAGCGTTTGAGTTTCCAACAGCGATTCCACTTGAAAAGAAGATGAAAGATTTCTTGATGGAGAATGCTCCGGGGGGATATTTCTTGCCACGTAAAGGTGTTGAATTTGTGACTATGGAGAAGAATCTGGCAAAAAGATTCACTCAGATAGATGGAGAAGTACAGCTTTGTCAAAAGAAAAATCAGCAGTTCAACTGGCATGGTGATTTTGTATTTCAGTCTGAAGAAGATGCAAAGACAAATAATATTCCTGATTTGGAAAAATACTTTCTTTCCGAAAAGGTGGAGAAATATGTGCTTGCAACCGGTACAAAGAATTTCTACAGCAAGCCAAAGACAGATTTGGATGTGGCAAGACCGTTACTTACAACTATGCATAAGATGCACCGGGCCGGGGTAGATAATTATGTGACCACAGATGGTCGGTTAAGAAAACTTACTCCTAGAGAGTGTTTAAGACTTATGGGATTTTCAGATAGTTTTAAAATAGTTGTTTCTGATACTGCCATGTATCAACAGGCCGGCAATTCTATTGTGGTTGATGTGTTAATTCACATAATGGAAGAGATCCTGAAAAGTTGTCCAGGTATTGAAGGGGAGGTGTAATAAATGGCTTTTTCACCATTTGCACGTTTTAGAAATTTTACAGTTGAAAATCTAAAGGCTTTGCTTGAAGTATATCCTGATCTGGCTGAAAAAATGAGCTGGAGTGAAGCGGGTAATCTTGTTGAAAATGTTTCTAAGGGTTATAAGAAAACTGCTTATCAGCAGGCATGTCAGTTTGGCTTGGAAGACAGGGGAAATGGTAATTTTCGTGTTCAAAAATATCTTTATACTTTTGATGATGATAATTTGCTAAAGTATATGGAGTTTTGGATGAAAACATATTTTGCACCGAATCCGTATGTTAATTCAGATGAGGAGCCAATGCTCATATTTTGCGAACTTGCGAAAGAAATCTTGGACAAGCCAGACCTTCGAATAGATTATCATGACTTTTTTGAGCGAAGGATTGGAGGGAAAAGTGAAGACATTCTTATGAATGCCATAAAATCATATTGTAATCCCCTGAAATATGAAAAGGTAGGAGAAGAGAATTATTTTTACATTGAGCAGCAGAATGCAGAGTATTTAGAGAAACAGATATCCTTTATTGAAACAGAATTTGCTATACCTGACCCAAAGAGCAGATCGGATTTTTTTGATAGGTATAAGTATTGTAATTTCTGCAAGTTTCATGGTATCTCTGCATCGCTTCCAAATGAGGTTGATACGAGTAATGATAATACGAATGCTAAACGCGTTACCGGAGGAAAGAATATCCTCTTATATGGAGTACCTGGCGCAGGTAAGAGCCACCGTATAGCAAAACAGTACTGTGCTGATAGTAGACGTATAGAGAGAGTTGTTTTCCATCCGGATTATACATATTCGGATTTTGTTGGACAGATTTTGCCGCGTGTTGAAAATAATCAGCTGAAATATGTATTCACTCCGGGACCTTTTACAAAAATGGTAAAAAAAGCATGGAAGGATCCAGGCAAATATTATTATCTTATTATTGAGGAAATCAATCGAGGCAATGCACCGGCGATTTTTGGAGAAATATTCCAACTACTGGATCGTAAGGAAGCAGATGATTATCCGGAAGATGTTGTTGGTGAGAGTGAATATGGAATATCTAATTATGAGGTTGCAGGGATAGTCTATGATAGTCCTGAGCATGAAGTTAGAATTCCTTCTAATATGTTTGTGCTTGCAACGATGAACACCGCTGATCAGAATGTCTTTACACTAGACACTGCTTTTCAGAGAAGATGGCAGATGGAACACATTCCCAATAAATTTGTGTTTGAGACAGGCAGTCATGCTTTGGATTCTATTCAGGGAACTAAAGTGGATTGGGGAACTTTTGCCACAGTCATTAATGATAAAATTGCAGAAAGTAGTAAGGATATCAGTAGTTCAGAAGATAAGCGTTTGGGAACTTTTTTTGTGAAGAAAAGCGAATTGGATGCTAATATTTTCCCGGAAAAGGTATTGAAGTATTTGTGGGATGACGCTTTCAAGATGGATAAGGAAGCAGTTTTTGATCCAAAGTTTGCCTCGCTGGAAGATGTATTAGATGTATATGAGACGAGCACAGAAGACAAATTGCAGGCTGTGTTGAGAGAGGATTTATATACAAAAATGATTAAATCAATGAAAGAGAGATTCCAGTTTAAGCCTGAGGAGGATGATCAGTAAGGACGGTGAATTGTATGCAGGATTTGTCAATTCGAGACAGATGCTCTGTTAATCAGAATAAGAATGAGGATACCTTTGTTGGATTAAAATGTGAAAATGGAGAGTTCAGTGTACATTTCCCACTTGGCTTTGAAGTTTCGGTGGATGATAAAGAACTTAGAAAAGATATTATCCTTTTGCTTGATACCATTGCATCAACCACTGCAAAAATGGATTCAAATATCTATCATCCGGCAAAACAATATGATCATTCCATGTTCCCCATACAGGCATATATGGCTGTAATAAAAGACTATTATGAGCGAGGATATTATAAAGAGAGAGAAACGCAATACATAGTTGCTAAGCGTGGCAAGATAGACTGGAATAGAACGATAAAAACGCAAAGGCCATATGTACAAAATAATAATGTGTTCTATCTTGATTTTGTTACAAAGAAGAATCAGGTTAATGAGGATGAACTTATTTCATTGATTCATGAGTATTGCGTATATGAAAGCTTCTGTAAAATTGGATGGTTGTTTACTGCACATATTCCGAAAACGCCGAGGATTAAGTATAACGAAAAATTGTTTAAATCGGTTTTGATTCAGAAGATATCTAAGACGTTCAATGACCGGAATAGAAAACTATTCAGAGATATGCTGGCTATAGTTGCATATGAAGGTGATAGTAACGCTGGCATCGATTATAAGTATGGAACGGATCGCTTCGAGTATGTATGGGAAAGCCTGATTGATAAAGTATATGGAATTGCAGGAAAAGAGAAATATTTTCCTAAAACC
>CAMBLS010000227.1 GCA_945868485.1 uncultured Lachnospiraceae bacterium
ACATAGGATAACACCTTTTTCCACGATTGTAAATTATACTTGTGGTATAAGCTTTTCTATTCCCTCAATATTTTCTCCATTGCCTTGCCTCTGGCAAGTTCATCCACCAGCTTATCGAGATACCGAATATCACGCATCAGCGGATTCTCAACATTTTCGACGCGAACACCACATACAACGCCAGTAATCTTCTCCCGGTTTGGATTCATTGCTGGAGCCTGTCGGAAGAAATCTCCATAGGAAATCTCACTATCCATGAGGTTATCAATCTGCTGCGCAGTGTACCCGGTAAGCCAGGAGATGACTTCTTCAACTTCTGCTCTGGTACGTCCTTTACGCTCCGCTTTTGCTATCAGAAGGCCATATACTTTGGAAAAGGACATGGCAAATACCTTTTCATTCTCCATGATTCTTTATCTCCATTACTTGTGTTTTTTGTTTTTCTTCGGTCGGTTATCCATGTACTCATGAGCCAGGATATCCTTCAGAACCAGCATGGCATCCTGTTCTGAATAATTGTAATCTTCCTGCAGTTCCGTGAACATTCGACGGATCTCGGTAGCATACTTCGGAATATCCACTTCCTTCTGATAAGTGGCAAGTACAGGATACTTTGTACTCCAGGCCTTGGTCCAGTCCACCTTTTCCTGTTCTTCTTCGGTTGTATTACTAATGATCTCTTCTATCTGCTTCATGATATTCCTCCCCATGCATGGTTTCCGGTTTCGTAGCACCACAAGGCAATTCTTTTTATCAACTCTGCATCGACCTTGCCGTACGGAATGCGAATCGTTCCTTTGTCGGTCTTATACCCTTTCAATGCTTCAGCAAATTCTTCGACTGCTGCAGGACCCGGATACAAGCCGATATGTTTCTTCGAAGCAGCAAAATGAACAATGTTATGACCTTTCCAGTAGGTCGGCATACTCCATGAAATGCGTTCTTCCGCTTCCGGTAATGCACTGCGAAGAATCTGACGGATATAGCGCAGATCTTCCTGTTTATCCTCATCCTGGCTCAGGATATATTCATCAATCGTCTTTTGCTTTTCACCGCAGTAATGACTTTGCTCTTTTTTCTTAAACTCTCTGCCACATTTGGGACATTGCCACATTTGGCTTTTCTCACTGTCTCTTTCATGAAGAACCACTTCAACCATATCACCAAAACTCTTGCCAATCTGCTTGCGTATCTGTTTTGTAACGCCGATAATGTAACACGGAGTTCCCATTTTTACCACTTGCCCACGATACGGAATACCATCAAATGTAGCATTTACCAACAAACGCCCTTTTCCAAAAAGCTCTTTGATATCGTAAGGAACCTCTACATAGGCGGCATCCATATTCTCATTTTGAAGAATTTTTGCACAAAATTTTAATTCCATATTATTTTCCTTTCATTCTGTGAATATTATCCTCCGCAAATTCCGATCTCTCAAGTTCTAAAAACTGGAATCTGTTTCTTTCTCCATAATAAAATTCGTTAATGGTATTCCATTTCTAATGACTGTTTGTTCTCTGATAACACGGTATCCTCGATGTTCAAAGAATGGTCTGGCAGTAATAGATGAATGAGTGGTAATCTTCTTTCCACCTACTGAATATTCCAGCTCATTACAAATTGCAGATGCGATTCCTTCACCCTGGTGGTCTTTATGAACGAATAATCTGTCCAAGTAGCCGGAGTCGTCGATATCTCCAAAGCCAACGATCACATTATTCTCTACAGCGACTACTGTATGATGTTTCAAGAATGATTCATCCCACTTCTTCAGATCAATTGTTCCGGTTGCCCAGACATCTAATTGCTCTTTTGTATAATCTTTTTCATTTACACTGTGAACAGTATGATAAAACAATTCTGCCAAATGCTCACAGTCAGAAATTCTGTACTTTCGAAGTTGCATTTTATCCTCCATCAATTCCTATTTTTCTTCCTACATTCTTTTTTCAATAAGGTTGATTGTGTCGGGTTACAACTTGCAAAGCATAATATACTCTTCATCATTTTCGTCAATGATTACAAAACCCAATTTAGAATACATATGGAAAGCATAATTTATCTTTTGAACGGACAAAGATGCCTGCTTATATCCTTGCTTCTTAAGTTCTGAAATCATTCTTTTCATCAATTCTGTTCCAATGCCATAATTCCTATATTCTTTAAGAAGAGAAATGGCAAAAGACGGAGTTTCATCATCAACATGTCCATAATCGTTCATAATGCGAACCCACACCGCTCCAACTATTTTGTTATCACACTCAGATACATAACAGATATCACCTTTTTTCTTACCAAAATCTGTTACATATACTTGAAGCTCCGGTTGATTTATTATTTCATATGGCGGGGCATCAACTCCATCAGGAATAAATATCGCTTCATACAAAAATGTATTTAATACACTGATTTCATTTTGTTTTAATTCTCGTATTTTGTAATCCATAGAAATCTCCAAATTAAAGATCTATCCAATATCGTTGAATAATACCACTCTCGCTCAGTCCCACATCATCAGGGACTTCACTTTCCAATACTCCACCATTTTTTATTATTGTTTTTGTTGAAGCCTCGTTTGTTTTATCACATGTAAGCAATACCTTTTTTTCTCCAAATTCTCTGCAAATTGCCAGCAACAATTTTAACATTTCACTGGCATATCCCTTCTGACGCTCTGAGGGTAAAATACTGTAACCAATATTTCCACCGTATTTCAATAAAAAAGGTGTTAAAGGGTGTCTGTAATCAATGATGCCCACAACCTTATCGTCTTCAATTCGAACTCCCAGAAAAACCTCTGAGGTAACATACCCTTGGCCATATTTCCGTTTCAATCGATTTTCAAAGTCAATCCACTCAGTAAAAGAGTTCACTTCTTCAAGACCCGCACAGCCATCAAAACTGTCATTATTTGCAAGCATATCTTCCTTGTATTGCATGACTTGCTCTGCATATTCACAGGAAGGTCTGACTAATTTCAAATACATTAACCTTTCCTCCATAAAAACCCGATTTTCTTATCGTCCTGATCACTGCAATCCAGCCACGAAAGAGACCGCTGCTTTCAGATCTTTTTCATCCGGATGACCTTTTGCAATACCACCCACCAATTTAAACGGTCCAAAAGTATCATATCCTTTACAGCCAAATTTTCCAATAATGTCCGTTTTCTTCTCTTTCAAAATATCTTCCAGTGATTTATATGCTGCGCTCCCACCATAAGTACAGATCATAAATACCTTTTTATTTTCCGGCAGATTTTCAGAAGCAAACTTTAAGATTGTCTGATGAAATTTTGAAAAATATATACCGGATGCAAAACCAATCCGGTCATAATCCGACAGATCTGCCTTTGGCTGCTGCACGGCATTAATCAGATCAACATTACATTCCTCTGCAATTTTCTCTACCAGTTTCTTTGTATTTCCATGATGTACAGACGCATAAACAATTACTGTCTTCATTTTTACCTCCCGCCTAACGATGCCATTCCATCGTATATTCTTCTTCCGATGTATTTTCATCTATTTCCTGATTTACAATTTTAAATCCACGATGCTGATAGAACACTACCGCTCTCATATTTTTCTTATACACATTCAGTTGCAACTGATCATATAAATTCATAACGGTGCGAAGCAGTTCTGTTCCGATCCCTTTTGATTGTTCCGTTTCCTTTACAAAGATCCCGGCTATATAAGTATCTGTCAAACCAATAAATCCCAAAATTTCCTCATTTTCTTCTGCCACAAATACTTCTGCTTCAGGAATCAGTTTTCTGACCATATCATAATTCTTTTTCCAATAATCTGCTTCTATAAAAGAATGGCTCTCAATATTTGCATGAAGCCATAAGGCCATTACTTCGTCCAGATCTCTTGTTTCAAATCTTCGAATCATTTTCTTGTACCATAGTTACTAAATTTTCTTTACAACCCATTTCTGTAAATCTCATTGATCACCGCCTGGGCATGTTCCATCTCTTTTTTCTGAATGATCGCATCCCGATCACTCAG
>CAMBLS010000228.1 GCA_945868485.1 uncultured Lachnospiraceae bacterium
GTATTGTAAATGAGGTCAAGGGCGTAAACCGTGTAATGTATGATTGCACCAGCAAGCCGCCTGCCACCATTGAGTTTGAATAAGAAGTGATATTGGATGCGGCAGATAGTCTTTTGGGGGATTATCTGTCGCATTTATGATTTGTGTTATGAGAAAATAAGTAAGAACTGTGCTGAGGCAAAGGATAGGCGGGAATATAAGAAGGTAACGAAGCAGATTGCACAGCTTATAAAATGGAAGGGGAATGATACGGCCAAGGCACTAATTGATGAACTGAAACAGACATATCCAAGGAGACCAGCACTGCTGGATGAGCTGGGGAAGGTGGAGAAGAGGCTGAAAAGCTGATGAGCAGGGCCTATGAGTGTTTAAAAGGCATATTTGTTAAAACTTTAAATCTTTGTAGGCTTTGTTGCTGTGAGCATGCCGCATGGCTGCTATGTAAATTACAGCAGGAATTATGACCCGGTAAGCAGGCCCGGCAATATCAACGATTGTCCAGAGCGCTGTGATAGCTATGCCGACAGGACCGGCGAAGACGGATAATACTCTGGTCAATGCAGCGTTGGCAGCCAGGCTGAGGCCACGGTTAAGAACCATCTTTGCTATGATATTGGCAATCACCACTGCAAGCTGGTAAGAAGCAAAACCGCCTGCACGGAAAACCTGCAGAAGTACGAGAGAGCTTGCTCCCTTCATGGAACCGGTCTGTCCTGTCTGCTGAAGAATATTTTCCTTGTCGGCATTGGACATTTTTTCCCAGGAATCAGCGAGTACTTTTTCAAGGAGATTATGTTCGATATGTTCAATACTTTGCTGGCTGTTAAAATTAACCTTCATTTTTTCGCAAACCTTAATGAGGATTTCTTTGTAGGAGTTGCAGCCGAAGGAAAAGGTATTGGAGCCGTATTCTTTTAGTTCACGGCGCAGGAGATGCGTATAAGTGCTAGGCCGGTCGGGATTGGCACGATAATCGCTATAAGAATCAAGATTACAGGTGATACCGCCCTTTTTCAGGTAAATGTCCCGTAGCACAAGCAGTTCTTCGTCCGTCATTTCATCCAGGATTTCCAGACCATCAATGCAACAGTTTTTTGTATTAGACATAAAGAGTTCATCCTTTCTCATTAAATAATCGTTTTTAAATGTAAATCTTTTTTTATTCCCACAATGTCAAAGTCATCCGGATTTTCCTTGTAGCTGTAAATAAGGTATTCAATTAATTCTCCAGGTGACAAAAGTGAGATTAGCTCCTCAGCCGATAGCCTGCCGTATTCTTGCATTTCCTCTGCTGTCATAAAGGCAAACCTCCTTTCAATTATTTGCTTCAGCTGATAAGTGTATGATATACTAAAAAAGCAGCTGATAGGTCAATTTAAGATTAACGTTTATTCGGACTTCAAAAGGGGATGTTGTTGTGGATGAGAAAAAAGATGGCAAAGAGTATTTGCTGAATAATTTTGAGCGTATAGAGGGAAGTTATAAGATACCGATGATGATGACATCTGCAGCAGTTGGGGCTGTTGCTGCTGGTTTGCTGGGGGCGGCAGGGGGAATTATTGGCGGTATTATTGGTAGTGTTTTTCTGGAAAATGTCTTTTGCGGGGCTGATAAGGACAAAGAAAAATCCCTGGAAGAAAAGCGTGAAGAAGTAGCAGCTTCATCGCCAGCCGGTAAGGAAAAAGCCAGAAATTTGACTGCCGGGGATATTCCGGAGGAGTTATTTGATGATAAAACACTTGCCAGGCGCAAGCTGTTTTGCCAGAAGCTTTTTCAATATAGAAATGAAATGGGCTTAACAGATGTAGAACTTTATACTAAGGCACATATTTCCAAAGCTGTCTTTTCTCACATACGGGGTATGATGAGAGATGGCACTTATCGTCCTAGCAAGGTCAATGTGATATGTTTGTGTATTGCATTGAATTTAACTGCTGGGCAGGCTGAAGAAATGTTAGGTCTATTGGAGTATTCTTTTTCGAATGCAGATAAGCTGGATCGGATAGTTCATTGGTGTTTGAGCAACACGGAATTTTATTTTACAGTGGATTCATTAAATGAAATTTTTTACGATAAGCTAGGCGAAACCCTGCTCCCTGTGTAACAAAATCGTTTTACCCGCTCCCTGGCTGTAGTAAGGCTGGGAGTTTTTTGTTAATCATGGATTTACCTCTAAAAGATTGCCAGGAGCTATAATTATCATTGAAAAGAGGAGATGTTCTCAGGACGGCTGCTAAGGCAAGTTTTTTAGGAGGTAAAAATTATGAAAACGAATAAGATTACTATTGTTAAAAGGAACAATGTTATTGATTTTTATTATCATGTAAAAGAGGGAAAGAAGTACCTGTTTTCCCAGAAATTTTCCAAGGGGGTATATGAGTATTTCCAGAATGGACGCCTGGAATTAGAGATTTTGGCGTTCAAGAAGTGGAACCACAATCCAAGGCTGGATAAAACCATTAGCAAGCTTCCAATGTACATCCGTTATGTATTGAAGGAATGTGCATGATGGTGCGGTGAAAGAATCAAGGTATGACTGGCTGCCCTATTGCTGCTGCGGCATGGCACTGAAGATGTAGTACATGCCTCATCTCCTCTTTTTCTTTGTAAATTATCAAAAATATGCAGGATTTTTTCTACAGATGTAGAATTAATACATTGGTAAGGAGTTGGATTTGTTTCTGGCCAGGACGTAGAGGCAAAGATTATTTATGTCAGAATGGTAAAAGATAAAGTACGGCTGAGAGGTTTTATGGGAAAAAAGCAAATCAGATTTATGGCACTGGGAGGTGCCCAGCGTGTAGGCGCAAGCTGTTATTACCTGGGCCTGGGGGATAGCCACATTCTGTTGGATTGCGGGATAGGACAGTTATCAGGCATGCGGCTGAATCCGGTAATTAATTCGTTGCTGGGGATACCAGGGATATACAGCTTTAGGCAGATTATGGAGGTATACATTTCTCATGCCCATTTAGATCATAGCGGCTATTTGCCTGAGCTTTTTAAGCAATCGACTGAATGTAGGGCGTATATGACTGAGATAACCAGAAGGCTGCTGCATCATCAGTACTCAACTGAAGGTTATGCAAAAATGATGCATTATAAGCGTTCATATACCTCAAGTATGTTGGAAAATGTATTCTTGCGCAGTGCGAGTGTAAGCTATTGCAATAAGATGCCCTTTAATGAATACAGTGTGGAATTTTTGCAGGCAGGGCATATTCCAGGGGCTATGATGATGTTATTTTCATATGCCGGCAAGAATATTTTGTATACAGGAGATTTTTCCATCAATGGGAGTATTTTAACAGAGGGCTGCATGTTGCCTGACAAGGAGATTGATCTTATGATCATGTGCGGCTTGCATGCCAAGCACCCGCTGAAGCACAAAAGCGTTGATGTGTTTGAAGTTTTTTGTGCCGAAGTGAGTGATTATTTGAGCATGGAGGAGAATGTCTATTGCCAGACTGCCCAGCTTAGCAAGGGGGTAGAGCTGCTCAAGTTTTTAAATTCATTTGTACCGCCATTCATCAAGATATATGTGGACCCTTATATTTATGGCGTGGTCAGGGAATTGGAGCGTTTGAATGTGCAGATTTTTCAACGTAACAATTATCTTTTGTCTGAAAACTCAGATTTGTCCGCCCAGCATATTATTTTGTCAACACGCCGCCAGTCAGGGTATTTTTCTCAATATGCTCATGTAGATGGGAATTTTTCCCTGCATGATTCCTTTGAGGAGACCTTGCATTTTATCAAGCAGATTAACTCGCGGGATGCTGTGATCGTACACAGTCCTGGGAATTTAGATGGGTCTGTTGAAACAGTGGAGCAGAGACTGGTTTTTGATCCTGATTGCAGGACACAGTTTTTGTTTCCGGAAGAACAGGAATTGTATGTGTTTTAGGGAATTATCCAAGGCAGAGGAGGAGTCTTTATGATTAATACTAAGAGTGAAAAGTTTCAGGAA
>CAMBLS010000229.1 GCA_945868485.1 uncultured Lachnospiraceae bacterium
GGAAGAATCAAAGCATATCAGTGACAGAGTCTTAGCTGGGCAGAAGACCTCAAGGCAAAAGGGTGTTCTCTATGGGAATGGGAATATTCTTGGATATAAGCTTGTAAAAGGCAAAACGTCAGCTGATAATACATATGAAATCATAGAGGAAGAAGCAGAAACCGTCCGAATGATTTATGATTTATATTTATCGGGACTGGGAATCAAAGCGATTGCAAGCAAAATGGTTGAATTAAACAGGAAGAAAGCAACTGGAGGAACTAAATGGGATGCATCCTGTGTATTACGGATATTAAATAATAAAACGTATGCCGGATATATTGGATATAATAAGTCCTATACAAAGAGTTTTCTTGAGCATACAAGAGTGAATATCCATGATAAAAGCCAGTATGAGTATGTGAAGGGAAATTTCCCTCCAATTATTCCAGAAGAAAAATGGAATAGAGTGCAAGCTCTTAAGAATCAGAAAGTTGTATGCTTTGATGAAAAAGCAGTCCGAGGAAAGCCAATGGCTCAAGATCGATGGGTAAAGCATCTTGTCTGTGAATGTGGCAGTACGTTCAAAAGATATAAATGGCGAACGAATCAGAGCGGAGAAGAGTGTTATGGCTATCAGTGCCGACGGCAAATCCGTTATCGCAAGAAAAGTTTTAGAGAAAAAAACGGGCTAGATGGTACTGGATATTGTGATGTCCCATCCATATGCGAATGGAAACTGGATTTCATGGCAAAGCAAATATTACTTCGGCTTTGGAAAAACCAGAATGTATCGATCAATGAACTGCTCCAGGATGTTCAGGAGAATTATGTTGTAGAAGAAGAGACTGAGACGAATGAATATGAAATTGATAAACTGCAACGAGAGATGGAGCGGTTGCAGACCAGAAAGAATAATCTTATGGATATGAGACTGGATAATTTGATTGATAAAGAAGAATATGAGATGAAATATCAATCAATTGCAGAGCGTGCGAAAGAAGTAGAAAAAGCACTATCTATGATCCAGTGTGAGAAGCCTGTCGTAGAACCAGTAGATGTAGGCGAAGAAATCGGAAAGATAAAAGAGTTTCTGAATAAGGCTTGTGATCTGGAGCAGAAGCAGGTTAGTAAGGAATTGGTTAATGCAGTGATTGCAAGGGTTACTCCGACGAAAGAGGGAATCTTCAAGTGGTATATTAAAAGCGAAACTTATGATATAGAACCCACGTTTGATGAATCCAGTTATATTTTATATGATAAATTCGTGTTGACGTTTGAAGAAGCGAAGCAATATAGAAAGACTTATGGAAACTTTATAAGAGCAAGGCAATGGAAAGACCTTACTGTAGAGGTATATGTAAAAAGAGATTAGAATAATAGGAAATTAAGATGATTACTATAAGGAAAAATGAATAAACGGGAACTGACAAAACAGGAGATTTTGCCAGTTCCCTTTATTTATCCAGTTTAAGAGAGGAAGAAAGAATATGATAAAAAATGAGTTTGTAATGAGTGTAGCAGCATTAGGAACGGATGATGGGAAGAATACTTATGAAATCCGCAGAAAATGGGATGAAAAAGGAAAGAAAGCAGTTGTAATAGAATTATATCCAACGATAACCGTAGAAAACTGTGGAATACTGGATTCTTCTACGATGTATCTTTTGAACCATGTCAAAGATTTTGGATGGGGAGAGATGAGAGTTGTAAATCTTTATGCGACGGTTATTTCAAATAAGCCAAGCGTCAAAGAATTGAATCATGATAGCCTGGCTTATATTGAAGAGATTTTTGAGGAAGAGGATATTCATACATATGATATAGTCATTGCATGGGGAAATTCCTTATCTTCACATCAGAATACGATTAAAACGAAGATAGATTTGCTTTCCATTCTAGAAAGAAAGGGACTGAGTAAAAACGTTAAATGTATTACTGCAAGCGGATTGAATACCAAGCAGAGCGTTGGTATTCATCCGCTTTATTTGGGTTTACATTGCTCTAAGGATAAATGGCAATTGAGTGAGTATCCGTTAAAAGAGAGCTTGAACGAGTTGAAAAAGTGCGTAAAGGGTGCAAAAACTGAAAATAAGAAAAAATTAAAAAAAGAAGAAGATAAGCAAAATAAATCAAAATAAAAATGAGTCCGTTCGTCCGGAAAGGAGATAAATCAAATGCATATATCAATTAGAAAAAGATGTGAACTGGAAATGGTAAGGCAAATGAATCCATTTCTGACGGAATATAAAATACCGAGGGAAGTATTAAAACGTGTCGAAGAGATACTTGATAATAAGGATTTGGGGAAAGATGGATATATTGCTATCCTATTGGAACCAATGGATGATGACTGTACTGATATTTTAGAGGAGCTGAATCTGGATTATACTCTTGTAACTATTCCAGATAATAATTTTTATCAGATTACGGTTAAGGGTAATAAGCATCCGATGAAAAGAAAACGAATGTGGAATAGCTATGACATAATACTTCCCGGGAACCGGGGAAAAGTTTATGTCATATATTCAATGACCAAAAGAAAGCTTAAAGAGTTAGGGGTGATTTGAGATGGTAAAATATTTTTGGATGGCATCGCAGATGCAGGAAATTCGTGATACTTGCAGTGAATATGATCTTCCAGAAGCGGTACAGGAACAGATCGTTTCCGTTGTTAATACGTTGGATAGATATTATGGAACAGATCGGGATATGGAAAGTGATGGGGGATTCATAGCGTTATTAGTAAATAGTGATACAGATAATATAGAGCATGAATATGATGGAATATTGCAAACGTATCATGCTGAAAAGGAAGAATGTGAATTCAGTGATATTTTGTATAAGGATGAAAATGGTGAGTATCGTTCTGATTTATACATAGTATCCAGTGATTTTGGCATTACGATGATCTGGTATCGTGAAGAAGGGGTGTAAGATGGGAGAATACATTGCGTTTGGAGTGGGTATGGTACTTGCTTTAGCTTGTATTATATTTCTTGAAAAAATAGAAAAGGAAAGGAGCCGGGTATGAAAAGCACGAATTTATTAAATGTATTAGTAGAGGGAATGAAGCTTGTCATATCTATTTATGAGATTTGCCGGACGGAGAAGAAAAAACGAAGATAAAAAATTGCATACTATGATAACTTCATTGTATGAAACAAAGGGAAAGGGATAGCAAGCCTTGGGAGCTTGCTATCCCTGATACTGAATATAAAGGTTAGGTTAGAAATAGCAGTTGGATATTATATGGATTAATATGCAGAGGACGCTTTAAGGATTTTTCGTTTGAGAAAGATATTATAACGAGGTTGAAGATGGTATTTTGCAAAGAAGCATGCTAAAATGAAATCAGTAAATCGGGATATGTTTGAGGGAATAATTGGTATGCAATTTAAAGGAAAATAGATGATGGAATGTTATTAATGCTATGGGAAGGAAAGATATGAAAAGAAGTGAATTTGATTTTCCGATTAAAGATGATTCTATTTTATTAAGTTTTTTAAACAGTATGTGGAAAGATGGATGGTTGGATGACTTTTCTAATGAACATTTTTTGATAAGAGCCATTGAAAATCGGTTGACTGATTTTTTGGGAAAGCAACAAGCTTGTTTGGACAATACTGCAGTGTATCCTGTTATTAATACAGATAATTTTGTTCCTACTTTTCTTGTCAATTTTTCGGCTAAAATGAATGGATTATGTAATGCATTTGGCAAAAACCAAATTGAGAAGTTTGTAACAAATCAACTTTCAGCTGGTAAAGAAAATTATAATGAAGAGCAGTTTTTTAGGGCTTTATCTGAAATTTCAGTAATATCTTATTTTTGTATTGTTACAGTCTGGAAAGAGAAAATTTATGAACCACAAATAAATGGAAAAAAGAATCCAGAGGTTCGATTGGTTTCTCAAGACAATGTAATTATTGATATTGAAGTAAAAACTCCAGGGTTTAATCAAACTAATTTA
>CAMBLS010000230.1 GCA_945868485.1 uncultured Lachnospiraceae bacterium
CCATTCCACCTCTTCGTATAACCCATCATTTTCGATTACAATACTCATCACATTGTCGCCTGTAACAACTCTCCTGGGTTCAATTGTCTTTACCGTCCCCGACACAGTTGCATAAACAGGTGCAGACACAAATCCCCCTGCCTCTGCAATCTTTTGCCCTGTAAGAACCCTGTCGCCTTTCTTGACAATCGGTTGTGCCGGTGCCCCAATATGCTGAGACAACGGATATATCAGTTCGCCCTTTGGTAAGACTTCTCTGATCGGTTTGTCCTTTGACAAATCCTTCCCGTCATAAGGATGGATTCCTCCCACAAATGTTAATCTTGCCACTTGATAACCTTCTTTCTCTAAATTTAATCCAACCAGACAGTTTGATTATCACTGCCTGTTAAAATTCGTTTCTCACCTCTATAAATATACTATTTTTTTGTCGAAAATACTACTGCAATTTTGAAAAATATGCTACACTTAACAAGGAAATGTAAATGTAGGAGGTTCTTATGAAAACAGAAGAAATCATACTTGGAAATTTTCAACTGAAGTACCCTCTGGAGCGTCTGGCACCTTTAGACCAGATTCTTTTTTTAGATATAGAAACAACCGGCTTTCTTTCTTCCGGTTCTTCCATTTACCTGATCGGCTGTGCTTTTTATTCAGAAGGCAACTGGATCATTCGTCAATGGTTTGCACAGACACCTGATGAAGAGGCTGAGCTTATAAAATCTTTCTTATCATTTGCTCAGAATTATTCCTATCTGATTCACTATAATGGAAATACCTTTGATCTGCCTTTCCTGAAACGCAAATCAGATCAATTTGGCATTCCGTGTGATTTCAGTAAGATGGAAGGATTGGATATCTACCGCCGGATTGTCCCCTATAAAAACTTTTTAAAACTTCCGGACTGCAAACTAAAAACAGTAGAGGCTTTTCTTGGAATTGGACGCGAAGATTCCTATAATGGCGGTGAATTAATACAGGTATATAAAGACTTCACAGCCTCTCATGATTATAGCCTGTATCATACACTGCTTTTGCACAATTCAGACGATATGAAAGGCATGCTGGAGATTCTTCCCATTCTTTCTTATTATGATCTCTTCAACTGCAGCTTAAAGGCACGTAAAGTACAGGCAAACTATTACAATGATATTTATGGTATTCCTCGTAAAGAACTGATTCTCCATTTAGTCTTTGGCTCGCCTCTGCCTGTTTCGGTTTCCTTTATGGGCAAGGGTTGTCATTTTAAAGGGGATGGGTATGAAGGCACCCTGATTGTTCCTATTTATGAAGAAGAACTGAAATATTTCTATGCAAACTATAAGGACTACTATTACCTTCCTACGGAGGATATGGCACTGCACAAATCCATTGCTTCCTTTGTGGATAAAGAATATCGGGAACAGGCCTTGGCAACTAACTGTTACACCAGAAAGTTTTCCTGCTATCTTCCTCAATGGAAAATTCTTGTAGAGCCCTTTTTCAAAAGAGAATATAACAGCAAAGATTTATTTTTTGAACTTACCGACGACATCAAGAAAAACAGACAATTGTTTTCAGATTATGCCAGCCATGTGTTAACAGAGATGGCGTTGCAAGATTAAAAAAAGAGATATCGTTATGATATCTCTTTCTCTTTTCTATTTGACAGGACGTTGATAATAAAATGAATTCTTACGTTCAAATCCAATGTCTCTGTGATTGATAATCTGCTCTGTGCTACCTATAAAAAGGATACCACCCGGCTTTAATGACTGATAGAACTTTATGAACACTTCGTCCTTCGCTTCTTCAGTGAAATATATCAGCACATTTCTACAAACTATCATATCATAATCTTTGGGATAATTATTCTCAAGCAGATTATGTTCTTTAAAATCAACTCTTGACTTAATCTCATCAGATATCTGATACGAAAGCCCCACCTTAGTAAAATATTTCTTTTTCAAATCATCTGGAACTGATGCTATGCTCTTTTCACTATAAAGCCCAACCTTCGCCTTGGCGATTACCTGCTTATCGATATCCGTTGCTGTAATCCGAATCATATTAAGCGGTATATGTCTTGATAGCGCCATTACAAGTGAATAAGGTTCATCACCTGTAGAACATGCTGCACTCCAAATTTTTAGATTTTTGCCAAATTTTTTTATCAGCTCAGGAACGATTTCATTCTCCATAACCTTCCACTGATCAACATTTCTGTAAAATTCCGAAACATTGATTGTAAGATAGTTTACGAACTCCTCAAACCTGGCTTTGTCTGTTTTAAGAACCTGTACATAATCTTCATATCCACTGATTCCATGCTTGGAAATCAATGCATCAATCCTTCTCTTCATCTGACGCTCTTTATAAGCGTTCAAATCTATCTTAGTAAGGCTAAAAACAGCACTTTTAAATTTCTCATAATCGTAAGCCATAACAACCCGTCCTGACTTGTCTTAATTTTCTTCCTCAGCTGCGATTACTGCGTCAATATCAACAGATACAACATCTGCATCATCTTCTGCATCTTTTGTTTCTTCTTTTTCAGGCTCAGCTTCCGGTTCAGGAACAAGAAGAGCTTTAATGCTTAAGCTGATCTTCTTATCCTTACTGTTGAAATCTACTACCTTTGCAGTAACTTCATCGCCAACCTTAAGAACATCTGAAGGTTTTTCAATATGTTCTTTTGAAATCTGTGATACATGAAGAAGTGCATCAACGCCAGGCTCCAACTCAACAAACGCACCAAAATCTGTCATTCTTGCAATCTTACCTGTAACCTCATTGCCTACTGCATATTTGCTTTCCGCATCCTTCCATGGATTAGCATCTTCAAATTTCAGGCTGAGTGCAATCTTGGTACCGGAAATATCTTTAATGAAGGTCTTAACCTTATCGCCAACCTTAAATACCTTTTTGGGATTTTCAACACGTCCCCAGGACATTTCAGAAATGTGCAGCAATCCATCGGCTCCGCCAATGTCAATAAATGCGCCAAAATCCGTTACATTCTTAACAGTTCCTTCTACAACATCACCAACCTGAATGCTTTCAAGCAACTTCTTCTGCATCTCTGCCTTTTCTGCAACCAGCAGCTGCTTACGATCTCCAATGTATCTTCTTCTCTTAGGATTATACTCACTGATCACAAACTGAATTTCCTGACCTGTATATTTATTAAGGTCTTTTTCATATACATCGGAAACCAGACTTGCGGGAATGAAAATTCTCACTTCATCAATGATTACACTTAAACCACCTTCAAGCACCTGTGCCACTTTAGCTGTAAGCACTTCCTTGTTATTGAAAGCTTCTTCAATTCTCTTGTTACCACGATCAGCAGCAAGTCTCTTATAAGTTAAGATAACCTGTCCTTCGCCGTCATTTACCTTGAGCACCTTAACTTCCATGGTATCGCCCGGCTTAGCTACAGTTGTCAAGTCAACATTAGGCTCATTGGTGTATTCATTTCTTGTCAAAACACCATCGGATTTATAGCCAATGTTAAGAATAATTTCTTCGGGCTTAACATCAATGACTGTACCTTCAACTACCTCTCCTGTATGTATTGTTTTTAATGATTCTTCCAACATTTGTTCAAAAGTTAATTCTGACATAATTTTGAACCTCCTCGATAATATTGTTAGGGGTGGAAGCCCCTGCAGTAATACCCACCAGAGCAGCAGTTTTAGGCAATTCCAAATGCAAATCTTCCAGTGTCTGTATAAAATATGTGGCCTTGCACTTCTCACGGCATATTTCATAAAGCTTCTGCGTGTTAGAACTGTGCCTGCCACCTATTACTATCATTGCGTCAACCTTGGATGCAATTTCACCAGCTTCCGTCTGTCGTTCTTCCGTCGCATTACAGATAGTATTTACAACATTAACATTGTAACCTCTTTTCCGAAAAATTTCAACTAATTCTTGAAATTTGTTGTAGTTAAATGTCGTCTG
>CAMBLS010000231.1 GCA_945868485.1 uncultured Lachnospiraceae bacterium
ATGTGGTAAGGGATTCTGTAAGAGGTGTACGCAGTGAGGTGCTTTTGCATGCCCTGGAGGATAAAAATATTTATGTGTCTGCAGGAAGCGCCTGTTCGGCTCATAAGCCCCAGCCCTCTGCAACATTGCGGGCAATGGGAATAGAACCGGAGCTGCTTGGGTCTACCATACGTTTTAGCTTTTCAATCTTTACCACCATGGAAGAAATCAACTATACTTTGCAGACAATGTATGATATAATTCCCATGCTCAGAAAATACACCAGGAGATAAGAATGGCTCTTTAGAGCCATTCTTCCTTGAGAGAAACCGGCAGTAAGCAGACGAATATAGCAGTTTGAAGAAAGAGGTACTATGTTTACAGCATTTTTGATTAAGTACGCGGAAATTGGCGTAAAAGGAAAGAATAAACACTTGTTTGAAGAAGCATTGGTGCAGCAGGTGAAATATGCACTGAAAAGATGCGAAGGAGAGTTTAAAGTTACCAGGACAGACGGAAGAATTTATGTACATGCACTGTCTAGTTTCGATTATGATGAAACGGTGGACAACCTGAGAACCGTTTTTGGAATCTCTGGGATATGTCCGGTCATTCATGTGGATGATGAGGGATTTGAGAAGCTGGCACAGACTGTGGTTGAGTATGTGGACAAGGTGTATGAAAACAAGAATATTACATTCAAGGTGCAGGCAAGAAGAGCGCGCAAGAACTATCCCATGAATTCCATGGAACTGAATGTGGAGCTGGGTGCTGCAGTACTTGAGGCTTATCCTGAGATGAAGGTGGATGTTCATCATCCCGATGTAATGCTTCATGTGGAAATTCGTGAAAAAATTTATATCTATTCCATTGAGATTCCAGGTCCTGGTGGTATGCCGGTTGGAAGCAATGGGAAATGTATGCTTCTTTTATCGGGGGGTATTGATTCCCCGGTAGCAGGATATATGATTGCAAAGCGTGGCGTTAAAATTGATGCGGTTTACTTTCATGCACCTCCGTACACAAGTGATCGTGCGAAGCAGAAGGTCATTGATCTGGCCAGACAGGTGTCTCGCTATGCTGGACCGGTATATTTGCATATTATTAATTTCACAGATATTCAGCTGTATATTTATGAAAAATGTCCCCACGAAGAATTAACCATCATCATGAGAAGATATATGATGAAAATTGCAGAAATGATTGCCAGAGAAAATGATTGCCTGGGACTGATTACGGGTGAGAGTATCGGACAGGTGGCATCGCAGACGGTCCAGTCTCTTGCGGTAACCAATGAGGTATGCACACTTCCTGTTTTTCGTCCTTTGATTGGATTTGATAAAATGGAAATCGTGGAAGTGTCGGAAAAGATAGGAACCTATGAAACATCTATTCTGCCTTATGAGGATTGTTGTACAATTTTTGTGGCAAAGCATCCTGTCACCAAGCCGAACTTAAATGTGATTAAAAGGCATGAACAGAATCTTGAGGAAAAGATTGATGAACTGGTGCAGAAAGCACTGGATACAGATGAGATTGTAATTGCAAAGTGGGAATAAAAAAGTGAGCTGGCATCTGCCAGCTCACTACATTACTTAGTATGTTCATTAAATTAGATGATGTAAGGCTTTAATGCTTCTAATACTTCATCAACATTGTCTTCTGCATGGATATTTAAATCGATGGGTTTGGACAAATCTAAGCTGAAAATACCCATAATGGATTTAGCATCAATTACATATCTGCCGGATACTAAATCAAAGTCATAATCAAACTTTGTAATATCGTTTACAAAAGATTTTACCTTGTCAATAGAATTTAATGAAATCTGAACGGTTTTCATTGTAATTACCTCCTTAAATTTTTCATACCTTCAGCTATTATAGTAAAGGGTTAAAAGTGAAAAGTCAATGATAAAACAACACAAAAAAAATGGTGAATAATATGAAAAGTGTAGCATTTCACAATCTTGGATGTAAAGTGAACGGATATGAAATGGATTATATGCAACAAATGTTACAAGAAAAAGGATATAATATTGTATCATTTGATGCAAAAGCCGATATTTATATCATAAATACATGTACAGTAACAAACATTGCGGATAGAAAAAGCAGGCAGATGCTTCATCGTGCAAAAAAGCTGAACCCTGAAGCTATCGTAGTGGCTGTGGGTTGTTATGTGCAGGCAGGGAAAGAAGATGCCCTGAAGGATCTGAGCATCGACCTTGCAATTGGAAACAACAGAAAAAAGGATATAATCTCCATTCTTGAAGAATACCTTGCAGAAAGAAAGCTGCAAACACAAGTCACGGAGGATAATGCATGCACCGATACAGGCACACAAAAAACTCTGAACGGCAAGACAATTATTGACATTGATCATACCAATGAGTATGAATCTATGAAGTTGACTCGCACTGCAGAGCATACCAGGGCATTTATCAAGGTGCAGGATGGCTGTAACCAGTTTTGCTCCTACTGTATCATTCCTTATGCAAGGGGACGGATCAGGAGCCGAGAGATGGAAGAGGTTCTGGAAGAAGTGAAGGGACTTGCAGAAAATGGTTACAGGGAGGTAGTGCTTACCGGAATTCATTTAAGTTCTTATGGCATGGCAGCCGGAAATGACTTTTCTCAAAGCAAATTGATTGACCTCATACAGGCTGTACAGGAGATAGAAGGAATAGAGCGTATTCGTTTAGGATCTCTGGAGCCCCGCATTATAACCGAAGATTTTGTAAGGAAAATGGCAGAATGTTCTAAGATTTGTCCACATTTTCATCTTTCTCTCCAAAGTGGTTGTAATACTGTGTTGAAACGAATGAATAGAAAGTATACCGCAGAGGAATACTATGAAAAGGTATGCATTTTAAGAAGCTATTTTAAAAACCCGGCAATTACTACCGATGTAATTGTAGGGTTTCCGGGAGAGACAGAAGAAGAATTTAAGGAAACCGAGACATTTCTTCGGAAAGTGGGATTTTATGAAATGCATATTTTCAAATATTCCAAGAGGAAGGGGACACCGGCTGCTGTTATGGAAGGACAGGTGCCGGAAATGATAAAGGCTGCAAGGAGCAATGTGCTTTTAGAACTGGAGAAGGAAATGTCTCATAAATATAGAGAAGCTTTTCTACATAATGAGGTAGAAATTCTGTTTGAGGAAGAAAAGATGATGGGTGGAAGGCGGTGTCAAATCGGACATACCAAGGAGTACATCCGCGGAGTTTTTGAAACAGAGGAAAATTTTTCGGGGCAGATTCTTTCAGGACAGTTGACACAGTTTCTTGAACCGGATATTTTGTTGTTTCAACCGCAAACACATTGAATTTTCCAGTAAAATGGAGTAAGATAAAGACTAATGAACGTTGTTTAAGAGGTGCAATTATGCAGGATTTAGGGAATACACAATTTTTTAAAGTAGAGACGGATAATACGAGCGTAAAGAAAATACTGGCTGATGTATATGAAGCGCTGACTGAAAAGGGCTATAATCCTGTCAACCAGATTGTAGGTTATATTATGTCTGGAGATCCCACATATATTACCAGTTATAAAAATGCCAGAAGTAAGATCATGAAGGTGGAAAGAGACGAACTGGTAGAAGAAATGTTTACAGAATACATTAAGAATAATCATTGGAACTAGGCGGTATACAGAGAAGATGCGGATCATGGGTTTGGATTTTGGTGCAAAAACAGTAGGGGTGGCAATCAGTGACCCACTGTTGATTACGGCGCAGGGAATAGAGATTATCAGGAGAAAGGATGAAAATAAACTTCGCCAGACACTGGCCAGAATTGAGGCATTGATAGAGGAATATCAGGTAGAAGAGATTGTACTTGGTCTTCCTAAAAATATGAATGATACATTGGGACCCAGAGTAGAGCTTACATTAGACTTTAAAGATAAGTTAGAAAGACGGACAGGCTTGCCGGTA
>CAMBLS010000232.1 GCA_945868485.1 uncultured Lachnospiraceae bacterium
CTTTTATCTTAGGACTTCTATTTGTTTTCCAACTGACAGTAAGTTTACTCTATCTTTCTCCGAGGATAAGCTTGAAAATTTCTATATAGAAAATATATAATAATGAATTATAAGGAAGAAACACTTAAGCAATGCAGAAGGATTTAAGGGAGGAAAAATGAAGTATAAGAAATTTAAAAATGGCATAGAACTATCCAGACTTGGAATGGGTACGATGCGTATGCCGGTAGTAAATGGTAATGATGCAGAAATAGACTTTGAAAAGGCCCAGGAAATTATTGATATTTGTATGAAAAGCGGCATTAATTATTATGATACTGCTTATGTTTATCATGAAGGTAATTCCGAAGGTTTTTTGGGAAAAGCACTTGCAAAATACCCGCGTGAAAGCTTTTATGTAGCAGACAAGTATAATTTGCAGGCGAATCCCGATTACAGGGAGCAGTTTGACCAGCAGCTTGCACGCCTTCAAATGGATTACATTGATTTTTATCTGCTTCATGCGATTCAGGATTCTTTTGCAGACGAGATGCTTGAGAATGGATGTATTTCCTATTTTGATGAATTAAAAAAGCAAGGGAAAATTAAGTATTTGGGATTCTCTTTTCATGGAAGTCCTAAAGTCCTTTCAAAACTTCTTACAGTATATCCCTGGGATTTTGTGCAGATACAGTTGAATTACTATGACTGGTTCTTTAGTGATGCAAAGGAGCTTTATGAGATACTTTCAGATGCAGATATTCCAGTTATGGTCATGGAACCAATGCATGGGGGAATGCTTGCAAATCTAGAAGAGGATGCTGGCAGAATACTGAAAGCTGACAATGAGAAGGCTTCCTTAGCTTCGTGGGCAATGCGCTGGGTAATGAGCCTTGATAAAGTACAGGTGGTGCTGAGTGGTATGTCGAATACTCAACAGACGAAGGATAATATCCATACATTTGACCAGGCGCTCCCCCTGACTGCGGATGATGAGAAAAGGATTAAAAAGGCAGCAGAAACTCAACGTGCAGCTGTGGCTGTGGCCTGTACATCCTGTCGTTATTGTTGTCCTGATTGCCCTGCCAGATTAGATATCCCTTATTTGATTAAGGCATACAATGAAGCAAAAGTTGGCGGAGATTGGAGACTGGAAAAACTGATGATGCTCCCCAAGGAAAAGCGGCCTAGTGCCTGTATTAGCTGCGGGGCATGTACAAGACACTGCCCACAGGGCTTTACAATCCAAGCACTTATGAAAGAAATGAAGGAAAAGCTTGAAAAATTATGACATGTAAGTGGTAAGGCATGAGTGGATGGGAAACGTAAGAGGGAGGTAACAGAAGATGTATAATCCTCAACTTGATACATTTATACGAGTAGCCGATGCAGGTAGCTTTAATAAAGCTGCAGAAGAACGCTATATAACGCCCACTGCGATTATTAAGCAAATTAATTTGTTAGAGACATCTTTAGATGTAAAACTTTTTGAACGAACACACAGAGGACTTCTTTTGACAAAGGCGGGAAAATCCCTTTATCAAGATGCCAAATACATTATTCAGTATTGTAAGGACTCTGTTACACGGGCGAAAAATGCTATGCAGGAGTAGTGTATGAAAAAGATTTTTCGTGATACATGCATTTTAGCTTCATTAATGATTTTGATAGTGTTTGCTTTTTCTATTATATGGGCCGGTATAACGCAGGAAATAATGTTAGTATTTCAGCTGTTTGGCTTGGCATTTATTTACGTTGCCATTGTATTTGTGCTGGCATATTTTTTGGAATTATCTGTGACAAAAAAAGATATCGATTATATCAATGAGAAAATAAAGAAAAGAAGAATACAATGATATCTCTATGAATTATCAAAAAGCAGGTATTCCAGTTTGTTGATTTGATGGTATGAATCTCAAAGTTTTCTTAATCAAGTGCAAGCTTTAATAATGCCATCAGTTCTTCAGGGGATTTGTCCATTCCTTTGGATGCCCACGTGCAGATAATGTTTAGAATTCCGCCGCTGCTGTATGATAAAGCATATTCAAGTGCTTCAGGGTTTTTGGCAAGTTTGTGGTTTGCCTTTTGTGTGTGATATATCTCGAAAGATATTTCATTAATGAACTGCTGCATGATAGATACCAAACCATTACGATAGAGTAGAATGGTTAGTTCTTTATATTCGTACCAGAAATGAAGTGCAAATTCACTGGTGTGCAGATAACTTTTATCAGATGAGTTATATAGCTCATCTGATTTTTTTGCCCATAGACTATGAATATAAAAAAGAAGAATTTCATCCATAGAATTAAAAAGTCTATAAAAAGTTCTTCGAGAAAGATCTGCTTTATTAGAGAGCTCGGAGATGCTTATTTGATTATAAGGTTTTTCATTCATAAATTATAGCAGAGCATTGACATACATGTTTTTTGACTGTAGCGCAATTGGATTTGTTGTGGGCTTCATAGTTTCTCCGTTGAGTGACACATATTTCATCTTTTGTAGCACTTGGTTGTAATGGATTGACATATCAACAAAACGACTATACCATAAATATACAAATGTCACAAGTGAGACACTGTTCTTTCGGAAATGAGGAACAGAATATGGTAAGACAGTATTTATACACGGAGCGAGCTCATCTGATGTGTCCGAACATGAATTTCGGAATCGTATGTGAGGTTAACAGCCCCTTTGATGAGAATAGAATCAGGTATACACTTTCACTTCTTGTTAAGGCCCACCCCTTTCTATCCGCGCTACTCGGATATGAAGAAGATACAAAGCAATATTACTATAATATTACTTCTGATTCACAAGTAGATTTAATTGTTATGGATAAAAATATAACAGGGTTATACGACAAGTTAGTTATCAGTGAATACGAAAGACTTGTTTCAACAGACTGGAACTTGACTTGTGAGGGAATGCTAAAAATCGTATGTTGGAAACATGAAAATAAACTATGCATTTTGTTTGTATTTCATCATCTTCTTGCTGATGGGAGAGCGGCTCTTTCTTTGGTAAAAGAATTCGCAGAGTATTATGTGCATGGAAATTTACCGGAAAGTGTAGAGGAGAAATTGATATCTTCTGTGGATGATTTTCCAAGTGGGTCAGAACTTCCTTTTATAAGTAAAATTCTTGTTGATTCTGCAAATAAGAGGTGGAAGAAGGAGAATCATCTGGTTAGTTATAAGGAATATCATGATTTTGCAAGTAAATATTTGCAAAAAGATAAGGTAATTCATAACACTTTCGTATATGACGAGGAGACAATGAGCACAATTCGTTCTCTATGCAAGGAAAACAAAGTATCCGTTAATGATTATTTGACAGCAAAAATGTTTGAAGAAGATAAGACGGATAAAGTTATCATTGCCAGTGACCTTAGAAAACAACTTCATTGTTATTCGCAAGGAGCATTAGGCAATTATTCGACTGCATTTAGCGTGCGCTTAAAGGGAAAAAGTTCAGATACTATGGTAACAGCAAGAGAGGTTCATCAGAAAGTTCAAAAAATCATAAAAACTTCGGCATCATTGTATTTGATTTTGCAATGTTATGCAAGATTAACCCCTTCTTTAATTGATGCAGCAGCAATTTCGACTCTTGGTGACTTTGACAGCAAAGCAGGAAAATTTATCGGAACAGCTTTCTTTGGATTTGGAAGCCCAACAGGTTATAGTATTACAAATCTCGGTAAAATTGAAAGTAGCTCAATTGATAATGCTATATTCATTCCGCCTGCATCACCGGCAATAAAGAAAATCAAGGGTATTCTTACAGTAAATGGACGAATGAATATGTGCGTTAGTCAAAGATAAGAGATGCAAGTATGGACATATGTCACAAATTCGGAAGAAACAGGTGGAGCGAAAGTGGAGATTTGTTTCCCGCTTGACTCGTCCCTTAAGGGGAGG
>CAMBLS010000233.1 GCA_945868485.1 uncultured Lachnospiraceae bacterium
AGCCTTTATAGATTGGAAAAATCTTAATGAAGAATTCCTGTATTTTAAGAATAACGCATACGAAAAGTATAACGAAGATTTACCATTCTCAAGACTTACTTTATAAAACAAAAATACCGTCCAGCAAGTCGATATTTGTCTCCCCAGACGATTGACCCTTGCCAGCCGGTATAATCATAAAAGAAGCAGACAGATAACCACCGAGCGACCACGAATCGCAAAATCCAACTTCATTTCTGATGTTAGACGGGTGGAATTTATTTTTTCTCAAACTGCTCCAGTCGTCTGTTTGTCATGCAAACAAACAGATTCCATAACACGGATTATAGCACTTTTCAGGGTACTTTTGTATAGGGTATCTTCAAAAAAATTGCTCGAAATCGAAAATACGAGGTCAAATCAATCTGAACTAGAATTTAGTTTTTCATTTGACCATATCCTCTTGATCGCGTAAAGTGAATTTTTAAACGTAATCCTATTTTCAGATAGGGCTATACATACATCAAAGCCACCCAAATGGGGGCGTACAGTGCATCAAAGAACCCGAAAAAAGGAAAAGACGGGCAGCGACAAATGTCAAATCCGTCTTTTCCATATTTTTTGATTGCCTTTCAATGTCTGAATAGCACGAACACTCACTCGTAAATGCTTCGCATTTCCTCGTGGCTCGTTTGACTCACATAGATTAAAAATAAGGAGCCACAAGCCAGCAAGCTGTCTGTGTCTCCTTATATTTAATCTGCGTTCGTGCTATTCATTCCTATTCGTTCATCTTCGCCAATTTGGCTGCCTGGTCCGCTGCTATACACCCATCAATAATCTCCTGAATATCACCATTCATGACCTTATCCAGCTTATATAGGGTAAGACCAATTCTGTGATCTGTCACACGCCCCTGAGGGAAGTTATAAGTACGAATCTTTTCGGAACGGTCACCTGTTCCGATCTGACTTCTCCTCATTTCTGCCTCAGCGTCATGACGCTGCTGCTGCTCTAAGTCATACAGCTTTGCCTTTAAAAGAGCAAATGCCTTTGCTTTGTTCTGGAGCTGGGATTTCTCTGTCTGACTGTATACTACAATCCCTGTAGGGTAATGGGTCAGTCTCACTGCAGAGTCAGTGGTATTAACGCACTGTCCACCGTTACCGGATGCACGCATAACGTCGATACGGATATCCTTATCATCAATTACAATATCAATATCCTCATCCACCTCAGGCATTACCGCTACACTGATGGTAGAGGTATGGATACGTCCACCGCTTTCTGTTTCCGGTACACGCTGTACACGATGCACACCGCTCTCGTATTTCATCTTGGAGTATGCGCCCTGTCCATTAATCATGAACTGGACTTCCTTCATACCGCCGATTCCGATTTCATCCACGTTCATGGTTTCCACCTTCCAGCGCTGACCTTCTGCATAGTGCACATACATACGATAGATTTCTGCCGCAAAAAGCGCTGCTTCATCTCCACCGGCTCCGGCTCTTATTTCCACGATAACATTCTTTTCATCATTAGGATCTTTGGGAAGAAGCAGGATTTTCAATTCCTGTTCCAATTCCTCAATGCGCTTCTTCGCTCCGTTTAATTCTTCCTTCAGCATTTCACGCATATCATCGTCAGATTCTTCCTCCAACATAACGAGAGAATCCTCCACGTCCTGTTTAGCTTTTTTATATTCCTTATAAGCATCTACAATTGGTGTAAGATCGCTTTGCTCCTTCATCAGCTTACGGAAGCGCTCCTGATTGTTGGCTACCGTAGGCTCATTCAGTTCTCCCATTATCTCTTCAAATCGAATTAATAAGTCTTCCAGTTTGTCAAACATGGTTTTAACCTCCATAAATTCCTGACACTACCCGGTCAAGCCCCGATAGGTCTTTGCAGACTGCCACTTCCTTATAGCCTGCCTCTTCCATATATCTGCTTACATCTGCCGCCTGTTCACAGCCTATCTCAAAAAACAGCATCCCGCCTGGATACAGATATGTTCCCGCATCCCGAATGATTTCCCGATAGAAAAGCAGTCCATCTTCTCCGCCATCCAATGCCATCAGAGGGTCATATTCTCTGACCTCTGCCATCAGCGTGGGAATTACATTACTTGGTATATAAGGTGGATTGGAGACAATCATTTCGAATTTACCGGACACCTTTTCAAATAGATTACTTTGAATGAATTCTGCCTCAATCCCCAACTGTCTGGCATTTTCCTGCGCAATGCCAAGCGCTTTTTCTGACAGGTCACAGCCAACTCCAACACAATCATTGGAATACTTCAACAGGCTCAAAAGAATGCAACCGGAACCAGTACACATATCCAAAATGCGCATTCCATCATGGAGATTTCGAAGCACCTCCTCCACCAACGTCTCTGTATCCTGCCTTGGGATTAAAACATCCTTTGAAACCTGAAAGGTCAGTCCCATAAATTCCTGATAGCCTAAAATATGCTGCAGGGGAATGTGACATCTCCGTTTTTCAATAAAGTTTACATAACATTTATATTGTTGTTCCGTCACAGGCTTATTTCCATGTACCAGAAGATCATTTCTGGTTGTTCCACAGACTGCTTCCAGCAGAAGTCTTGCATCCAATTCAGCCTCTGTAATCTGCGCAGCTTTTAATTTCTCCACTCCCATGCGGTATAATGCTTCATATTCCATCACAGCTGCCTCTGCCATTACGCCTCAGCACCTTCTGACGCTTTCTCAGCTGTGTCATCGTCTACATCTGCTGCCGCTTTCTCGGCTGTGTCATCGTCTGCATCTGCATCTGCTTCCACTACGTCTTCTGTCTCTTCCTCTTTAACATCCTCTGTCGGTTCATCTACCAGCCAGGAGTCATCTACTTCATATCCAAAGGTCTCATTTAAATATGCCTTCCAGTCAAATACTGCCTCCACAGACTTCATGGCGACCTCTACCATATCCTCATCAGGCTCTTTGGTAGTAAGACGCTGAAGAAACATCCCGGGTGCCGATACAATACGAACCAGAATATTATCGCTTCTGCCTGCCAGGCGGATAATTTCATAAGAGATTCCTGCAATTACAGGGATAAGCGCAATACGGAGCAATACCTTGAGTGCTGTATTATCTACCCTGATAAAGAAGAATAGAATAATACTTACAAACATAACAAAGAACATAAAGCTGGTTCCACAACGCTTATGAATTCGGGAGCTTCTCATTACATTGTGCACTGTAAGGGGTCTTCCCTTTTCAATACAGTTAATACATTTATGCTCTGCACCATGATATTGATACAGCCTGTGTATATCTTTCATCATGCTGATTCCTACCACATATGCAAAGAAAATCAAAATTCTGATAACGCCTTCTACAATTGCCAGAAGGGAAGCATTTCTTATATATTCCTCCAACAGAGAGGAAATAAAATAGGGAAGCAAAATAAAGATACCTACCGCAAGGATAATGGAAATAACCGTTGTAATTCCCATCAGGATGCTTTCTCCCCTGCCCCCGGATATTTTATCCAGAGTCTGATCCAGCTTACTCTCCTTTGCATCTTCATCCTCGTAAAAGGACGCAGAGTAGTTGAGTGTTTTCATTCCTAATCGCAGGGAATCTATAAAGTTAAAAACACCTCTGATAAAAGGAAGCTGTGCAATCTTATTTCCATGAGCGGAGCCGCGAAAGACATCTACCTCTACCTCAATTTCCCCATTAGGCTTTCTGATTGCTACAGCATAGTCATCTTTATTTTTCATCATAACGCCTTCAAGAACAGCCTGTCCGCCAATTCCTGAAGAACGGTTACATTTACTTTTTCGCATATTTACCTCTCTTTTTATTTCCAACATTAAGAAGATAGAATAACTTAATGTTTAAGAAAAAGGTTGAGAT